>JALYYT010000329.1 GCA_030946285.1 Gemmatimonadota bacterium | reverse complement strand
GCCAGCCGTGCCGCGTCGAGATCCCAAGCATCGAGCGTCTGTACCAGACCTACGGACCACGCGGATTACGCGTCGTCGCCGTCAGCGTTGACGACTCCGGCAGCCAGAACGCGATCCGTGCGTTCGTCCACGACATGGGGATGACCTTCCAGGTGCTCCACGATCCGTCGGGAAAGATCGAGCATGCTTACCAAACCACAGGCTATCCGGAGACAGTCATCGTCGGACGTGACGGCGTGATACGGAAGAAGATCGCGGGCGCGGTGGACTGGAACTCAGAGGGAAACCGCAAGCTCATCGAACATCTGCTCGCCGAGTAGGACGCATAGCGATGACGGTAGTTCTTGGAATCGAGACATCGTGTGACGAAACCTCCGCAGCGGTCATAGATGACCTGACCGGGGAGCCGGCGCTCCGATCGCTCGTCATTCTGTCGCAGGATATTCATCGCGTATTCGGTGGGGTCGTGCCCGAGATCGCGTCGCGCGCGCACCTGACTGCAATCGTGCCGGTCGTTCGCGAAGCGGTGCAGCAGGCCGGTATCGCGCTAGATCGCGTCGACGCCATTGCAGTCACCACCGAACCCGGTCTGGTCGGTGCTCTCATGGTCGGCCTCAACTACGCGAAGGGACTCGCGCTCGCAACGGGCGCCGAGCTGGTCGCCGTTCACCACATGGAAGGCCACCTGTTCGCCACTTCGCTGGACGATCCTCGCGCAGAGCCTCCCTTCACCGCGCTGCTCGTCTCTGGCGGCCACACGCTGCTGCTCGACGTACCGGCGTGGGGAGACTACACGCTGCTGGGTTCGACACGCGATGACGCTGCAGGCGAGGCCTACGACAAGGTCGCCAAGCTGCTCGGGCTTCCATATCCTGGGGGCCGCCACGTCGAAGCGCTCGCGCGTGAAGGCGATCCTTCGCGATTCCGCTTCACGCGGCCCATGCTGCAGAGAAATACGCGGTCGGACGATCCGGCCTACTTGGATGTCTCGTTCAGCGGTCTCAAGACAGCCGTGCTCAACGCCGTTCGCGGCTCGGACGACATCGAACGAGACCGCGCGGCCATCGCGAGGTCGTTCCAGGACGCGCTCGTCGAGACACTCGTGGAGAAGACAGCGCGGGCCGCGGCGATGTTCGACCGCGAACGGGTGGTGCTCGGCGGCGGCGTCGCATGCAACCGTACGCTCGTTGACGCCATCAGAGCGAGGATGCCGGACGGCGTGGAGGTATTCGCTCCCAGCCCCAGACTGGCCACGGACAACGCCGCGATGATCGCCCGGGCCGGACTCTTCCGCTATTATCAGGGTGAGCGCGCGACGCTCCACCAGGCCGCACGCGCAGCCGCACCACTTCCCCGGCAGGCATGACACACGTATACGCGTCTATTACCGCGAACGCCTTCACGTACAACATCGGACGCTTCGAGTTCACGGGATTCGGCATCGCGATGCTCGCAGCATTCATCATAGCCCAGATCATAGCCCAGCACGAAATGTGGCGCCGCGGGCACGACCCTGCCCCAATATCCGACCTCGTCTTCGCCGCAGTCATTGGCGGAATATTGGGCGGCAAGATCTACTACGCGGCACTGATGGGAGACGTGTCGGCACTCTTCAGCCGCGCCGGACTGGTTTTCTGGGGCGGTCTCATCGGCGGGATAATCGCCGTACTATTCGTCGCATGGCGAAAGAAGCTGAGCCTGCTTCGCGTCGCCGATGTGGGCGGCATCGCAGTGGCGGCCGCGTATTCGGTCGGACGAACCGGCTGCTGGGCTGTCGGCGATGATTACGGCAGACCGTGGAATGGACCGTGGGCAGTGAGCTTCCCCAATGGAGCACCGCCGACCACCGTTGAGAACATGTCGCACCTGTTTCACATGCAGCTACCCGCCGGATTGAATCCGACGCAAGTGATATCCGTTCATCCGACGGAACTGTACGAAGTCATACTGGGCTTCATCATGTTCCTGGTCCTGTGGCGGCTGCGAGACCACGCGCACGCCGAAGGATGGCTATTCGGACTCTATTGCGTGCTGGCCGGCGTCGAGCGCTTCGTGATGGAGATCTTTCGCGCCAAGGACGACCGGTTCTTTGGAATGTTCACCACGGCGCAGGTGATAGCGGTGCTGTTCGTCATCGCCGGAGTAGTGATCATGCAGATGAAGCGGAACGTGAGCGCGACATCACCCGGAATTCACGCTCGAGCGCCACTGGAGGCGTGACCCGTTGTGGCGACCGCCGCCCGGGCGCACGTCACCTCGCTGTCACGTCGCTGTCATGTCGCTGTCATGTCGCTGTCGCGGATCGCGCTCTTCTGGCCCGTACGTGCCTCGAAGTCACGCACGAAGTCCGTGAGCCGTCGCGCGCTGAACTCCTGCCGCGCGATACCCGTCGCACGGATCGCGTCCTCGATCGCAGCGGGCGATCCCTCGACCTCGACCAGATCGTCCATTCGCGGATAGGTTTCGAACCGGAGTGTGACGGAACCGTCGCCGGTCGACATCTCATACTGCGCGATGCGTCGGTCGATTGACCCGACCACGGAGTAGCCGAGTCGGTCCAGAACCTCGGACATGGCCGAAGGTTCGGTAATTCCCGTTGTCAGCTCCTCACGAACCTTGAATCCATCGTCGCGCGATGTAGGTCCTTTCCAGTCGAGGTGCGCTGAACTCGAGCCGTCTGCTGACACATAAGTCCTCAGCCTCAGCACGTGATCCCGGGCTGACAGCTCGCGTTTCCCCTTGTCGTACAACCGGTCGTGCAGTTCACCGTCAAACACGAGCGTCGCACCCGCGGCATGAAGTGCTCGACGCACCGCATCAACGTCGGCGACACGTGCCTTGAGCTCGACCTCGCGTGTGGACGCGCTCATCCGACTATGCTCCGCATCACCGCGTGGGTATCACTCAGATCGGCGAACACGGCGTACGGCTCGTGATCCATAAGGGCACTGACGGAAAACGAACCGGTCGCCACTGCAATCGCGCGCGCTCCAAGATCGCGTCCACATGCAATATCCGCCGGAGTGTCGCCGATTACCACGATGTCACTCCCTGCGAGCGTGATTCCGAACGCTTCCGACATGCGCCTGTGCGCGACAGCCGGAAGCTCACCTCGTAGTTCGCTGTCGGAGCCGAACGCATTCACGCGGAAACGGTCGAAGTCCAGTCCCACTGACGCCAGCTTGATTCGTGCTCCCTGCTCCACGTTTCCCGTGAGCAGGCCCAGGACGCAGTCATCATGAGTGTCCATGATGGCGATGAGTTCAGCGACTCCCGGAAACATCCCGACCTTGCGACGCGGATCGCGCAATCTCTCCGGCAGTCCGTGGACATAGAGCGAGATGACTTCAGTCATCCGCGCATTTATCACGTCGTCGTCGAAGCCCGCGTGTTGCATCGCCTCGCGCACTATCTGCTTGTCGGTCTTGCCATCATAGCGAATGGATGGATCGCCCGGAGTGCCGAACGTCTGCATCAGCGCTGCTTCCATCGCATCACGACCGGCGCCACTGGAGTGCAGGATCGTACCATCAATATCGAACAGAACGAGATGTCGCATGTAAACTTGAATTCGGTTAGGAGCGGGTCAGGAAGATCCCGCCAATGATCGCGACCGTGCCCACGCCCTGCCACATTGTGGGGGCCTCGCCGAGCGCAATCCAGCCCGTGAGAATCGCGACGATCGGCTGGAGATTGCCGTACACCGATGTACGAGTGGGTCCGAGAATTCTGATGCCGCGATACCAGAAAAGATACGCGATTCCGATTGAAATTATGCTGCTGTAGAGCAGACACCACCACGCAATCGCGCCGGCGTGAACGGTGGCCAGGCTCGAGATTGCGAACGGAGTCGCGAATGCGAGCGGGATCATGCCACCGGCCATGGTGAGCGCACTCAGCTGCACGGGATCAACACGAAGAGTCAGCGGCTGCATCCCCACCGTGTATGCGCTCCAGCACAGGACCCCGCAGAAGACCAGGAACACACCGAGCAGCGATCCGTGCTGCGACGACGACGCTGCGGCGCTTCCCAGCATCACGACACCCACACCGGCGACGGAGAGACCGATTCCCGCCCACGAACGGCCACTCACCTTCTCCAGCCCGCGCGCCCAGCTGAGCAGCGCGATGAAGGCAGGTGCTGCGGCAAGGATGAGTGCGGCGCTGCCAACTCGTGTCCGTGAGACACCGAATACGAACAGGAGCTGGTACAGTCCGTTGCCGATGATGCCGAGCCCGAGGAGCTTGAAGACGTCCCGGGCGGCCGGCCACGCCTTGCGCTGAAGCATGACCGCCGAGAACAGTACGAGCGCGGCGATGAGTACGCGCATCCACGTGAATGTCAGTGGCCCGAACGCGCGACCAGCATACTTTACCGCGGAATAATTCACTCCCCAGATCGTCGCCATGAGGAGTAGAAGCACGTCGGTGACACCGAACGATTGAGACCGGTCTGGCATCCTCAAATCTAGTATCTTTCAGAGTGCACATATCCTTCGCCGTATTCGCCGACGCAGCGAACCTTTCGCAGGAGGGCAAGCTCAACGTTCTTGGAATCTTCGATGCCCTCCACGTTGCCGGATTTCCGTCAATGCATCCGCGCGCGCATTTCGTCGTGCGCGTGAAGGCGACAGCGCAGGATTCCGGATCGCACCGGCTGACCTTTCACTGGATCAACCCGCGCGACACGGAATTGTGGAACTCGAGCGGCGAGCTCGGCGTCGAAGCCGGCCCCACTGCCGCCCTCGAAATGGATCTTCCGATCATCGCGGTGGTCGATCTGCCCCTCGATTCGGCCGGCCAGTACACGATGCGGGTCGAACTTGACGGCGAGCCGGTCGCGCGGGCAAATGTTTTCGTGAACGGACCGACTACCGGACTCCCCTATAGCTCCACGCAGGGTATGGTTTCGTAGGGTGCCGTTTCGCGCCGCTAGAGAATCCGCCGCGCGAACCTGAACGTGTCGCGCAGGCCGCGCGCGACGGGATCGGTCGCCTCGAGGGAATTGATGCCGAAGCCACCGTTCGCTAGCGACGAATGTACGCATCGATCACTTCCCAACGACAACGCGACGTGCGTCGGGCGTCCATCGTCCCGATCGGAGAAGAACAGCAGGTCAGCCGGTTCCAGATCCGCTATCTCGTGCTCGACCTCGCGTCCTCGCTCCGCCTGCATCCACGCGTCGCGGGGCAGCTGCGTTCCGTGCAGAGCGAAGATGGTCTGCACGAATCCGGAGCAGTCTGCGCCCCACGGAGTCACTCCACCCCACTGGTACGGGGTACCGCGGAAGAGTTCCACGGCGCGGCGAGCGAGCAGATCGGTGTCCGACTCGAAGTAGCGGGAGCGCGCACGGCTGTTCATTGCGACACCGCGCACGACCTCCTCGTCCGGTTCCAGCAGCGACCCGAGGGGCAGCTCCATCTCGCCGGCTCCCAACTCGTTCACGACGCAGCCGAGCGACATGCGGCGCTCCGAGCTCCACCCTGGGGTCAGTGGCGGACCACCAAGAGAGTGCGAGACACTAAGATAGCCCTCATGACACCACCCCTCGTAGCCATCTGCCCCGCGGATGCGAAGCCACTTGTCTTCGGACGCGAGCACGTCGGCATGATGCCCGCGAAGAAGCTGGGACGTCTGTCCCGACGAGACTGCGTGCTGCGCCATGAGTGGAGCAATCGCCACGCGAACAGTGGCACGCGCAGATGAGATCCGCGCTCCGTGCAACGAATCGATCAATGCTCCGGCCAGTCCGGATCCGATGCCGCAGATGCTGCTGCGCGCCGAGAGCCGCCGGCGGCCGGTTCCGCGGCAGCGGCGATGCCTTCGCAACGCTCACATCGTACTACTCCCTTGAACACGCACATCAGGCAGATGAACGTGCCGCAGTCCTTGCACGGGTAGCCTTCGGACGCGCGCTCCTCGTTGCCGCAGCTGCGGCATATCATCGCGTCGCGTTCCTTCAATTCTGTCACGCCCGCTCCGGAGCCTGGTAGACCAGACCGTATTCCTTGATCTTCTTGATCAACGTCGCTCTCGATATCCCGAGTTCGAGCGCCGCATGCGTGCGATTGAGGTTGTGCGCGCGGAGCGTGCGGTGGATGTGCGCTCGCTCCACGTCCGCGAGGGTCCGCGGCGCGTGCGAAGCACTGCATTCCCCGGCTCCTTCTTCACGAAATTCGGGCGGAAGGTGATGCCGCTCGAGCACCACACTGCCGCGCGCGGCGAAGATGGCCCGTTCGAGAGCATTCCGCAGCTCTCGAATGTTGCCGGGCCACGCGTAGGCAATGAGCGTGTCGATCACGTCCGACCCAATGGCCCGGGGCGGAGTGGATACGTTCATCGAAAGCGCCGTGAATGTGGCTGTCATGAGTTCCGTGAGATCTTCGCGGGTTCTCGCGCGCAGGGGAGGCAGGTGCACCGGCATCACGCCCAATCTGTAATATAGATCCTCCCGAAACCGGCCCGCGGTGACTTCGTTCACCAGATCCTTGCTGGATGCGGCGATCAGACGTACGGCCCGGGCGTCGGTCGACCCGAAGGGCCGGAGGTCAGCCTCGATCAGCTGAAGCAGCCTGGCCTGGACGTCTTCGGGAAGTTCCGAGGCCTCGTCGATGAAGATCGTGCCGCCATCCACTGCCTTCAACACGCCGGGCGGAGCTCCCGGCAGACCTGACCCGAACAGCTCACCGGACAGATCCACCCTGTTGAGCGAGGCGCAGTTCAACTCCATGAACGGCCTCGACGCGCGCGAACTCCGAGCGTGTATGTATTCCGCCAGCAGTCCCTTTCCAGTCCCGTCTTCGCCTATGAGAAGTGCGACCGAGCGCTCGCTCTGGGCCAGAAGCTCGATCTGACGCACAAGCTCCCGCATCGTCCGGGAAGGGCCGACCAGCGGAAGAATTTCAGGCTCGTCGTGCTGCAGCCTGAGCGAAAGACGATGGGCCAAGGTTCGGGGCGGGTTGGGGACACGGCTGGCGAGGCATCCTTCAATGGATCACTGACAGAGACCTCTTCTACTGACGATTTATTTGACAGTGCGGCACCAGAAGCCGCCCCGCAAGGGGGTCGACTACCGCGACGAACGGCGTGGTCCCGATCAGCTCACCGTCTGCCTGGAACGGATAGGGGCGGTCGGTTTCCACAAAAATCCGGCTTCCCCGCATGTAACTCATCGCT
>JALYYT010000327.1 GCA_030946285.1 Gemmatimonadota bacterium | reverse complement strand
TGCATCGCGATCTGAAGCCGGACAACGTGATGTACGATCCGGATACCCACACGGTCAAGCTGCTCGACTTCGGAATAGCCACTGACACGACGACTCCCGCGGACGAACGCCTGACTCGTGCCGGATTCTTTGTCGGCACGCTGATGTACGTTGCTCCCGAGGCACTTTCAGGAGAGCTTGTAACCGCGACGGCAGATCAGTATTCGCTGGCAACGATTGCGTACTTTCTGCTGACAGGTTGCCATCCCTACACGGCCAAGCAGCCTCGCGAAATGTTCACGCAGCTGCTGACAATGCCTCCGATACCGCTGACCCAGGCCAACGAGGAGCTGCACTTCAGGCCAGAAGTGGAAGCGGTCATGATGCGTGGACTTGCGCGCCTGCCGAAGGACAGGTATCCCAGCGTCATGGAGTTCGCGGTCGAGCTGGAGCGCACACTGGGTCTCCCTGCTGAAGAGCCGGGCAAGCTGTCACGCCTGCTGCGGCGCTTCTCCCGGCAGCCAGATCGTAAACGTTGAGCCCTTCCCCAGCTCGCTCTCGACGGTAACGTCACCTCCAAGCAGGCGCGCCAGACGGCGCGATATCGGAAGTCCCAGCCCGGTTCCGCGATTCATCGAATCGCCGCGCGGCCCGGCGTTGATCTGCTCGAACTCCTCGAAGACGCGCGCCTGATCGTTGCGGCCGATTCCGATTCCGGTGTCGATCACCTGAATCGCGACCCACGGACGTGTGGATGCCACCGGAGTGTCGGATGCGGGCTTGATCAGAGGCGGAATCATTGGATCGTTGGCTGCAAGAACCTTCGCGCGAAGCGTAATGGTTCCCGTCTGCGTGTACTTGACCGCGTTGCCAAGAAGGTTGAGGAGAATCTGGCGCAGATGTGTCGCATCGGTTCTCACCCGCGGAAGCGCGGAACTGAGCGCCAGCGAGAGATAGAGACTTCGCTCGGCCACAAGCGGCTCCACTTCACTCGCCACATCCAGGATGAACGGTCTCAGGTCAATCGGCTCCGAATGGATTTCGAGCCGCCCCGCTGCCATCTTCGCCAGATCCAGGATCTGATCCACGAGGTGACGAAGATGACTCGCCGATGCTTCGATACGCTGGACCGGACCGGCCTGCTTTGGAGTCAGCTCGCCATAGACCCCTTCACGCAGAAGATCCACAAAACCGACTATCGCGTTGAGCGGAGTGCGAAGTTCGTGCGAAACATTCGCAAGAAACTCACTCTTCATCTTGTTGACGCGAATCAGCTCGGTGGACAGATGCTCGAGCTCGCGTGAGCGTTCCTGGAGCCGGCTTGCCTGAACGCGGAACCGATGAACGACCAGAATGAAGATGATCGCTCCGACACCGACCAGGACCCAGCCGAGGCCTGGTGGAAGATTCAGCAAGGAAGAACCCGGTAAAGAGCCAGGGCGGACTCCGTCATATATTTTTCGCGCATGAGCATGCACGACGAATTGTTGATCCTGCTTGCCGCGCGATCGGCACGTCTTGGTGAATTTACACTTGCTTCGGGTGCCAGGTCGAATCTCTACATAGACGCCCGCATGACGGCAATGAGCCCCGAGGGACTCGCACTGATCGGCCCACTCGGCATGGCCGCAATTCGTGAGATGAACTGGAAGCCGGATTCAGTTGGCGGGCTGACCCTTGGTGCTGATCCCGTGTCCTACGCGATTGCCTATGCGAGCGCGCTGGCAAGGACACCGATCCGCGCCTTCACGGTACGCAAGGAAGCCAAGACCCACGGTACCGGAAAACTCATCGAAGGTCCGTTCCAGCCAACCGATCGGGTTGTTGCGATCGAGGACGTCATAACGAGCGGTGGTTCCGCGCTTAGCGCGATCGAGGCCATAACGAACGCCGGAGCCACCGTGGTCGGTGTGTTGTCTCTGGTGGATCGCGAGGAAGGTGGACGTGAACGAATCGAGGCGCAGGGTTACGCGGTTCACTCACTCGCCCGGGCGAGTGAGATCGTTGCACTCATGAAGCCGGTGTGAAGCAGGTATGAAGCAGACCGGAAACTCACCGGCAGGAAGTCAGGCACACTTACCGATCCAGCCAGGCTGTGCAGTCACCGGCCTGAACGATCGCAAGGTTTCGAGATGCGGGATGATCAGCTCGTCACGGAATCTGAGCATCATGCTCTCGCCGTCGTAAGACTCGCGCAATTGTACCGGTGACATTCCGAGCACACAGCGGACGTGACGACTGAACGCCTGCGGAGACGAATAGTCCAGCTTTCGCGCTACGCTGGTGACTGAAAGGCCGGCATTCTCGAGCAGCCTCGCCGCACGAACGAGCCGTCCGACGTCTATGTAGCGCTTGGGTGAAGGGAGCTTGGCGCGATAGAACCGGCTCATGAGCGTGCCTGGAACAACGTTGAGATGCCGGCCCATCTGTCGCACATTGACGATGTGCGGCTTGTGCGTGAAGAGCAGCTCGAAGAATCTCCAGCAGTCCTTTGGTGCTCCGGCAAGATCCAGATTCAGGGCGCCAAGCATCTGACGCTGCACGTCACCAGATCGCTCGTGCCTGAGAAGCTCACGCAGCGTGGACCAGCCCGACGGTAACGTCGCGTCTATGAGAGTACGAACACCAACCTTTCCCAGTTCCAGAACCGAATGGGCTGTCGAGCGTTGCATCTCCGTCAACAGAGCGAAGGTCGGCACTGTGGGGAATTCACGTACCATGGTCGCCATTCTGGCTGCGCTTCCGACGTCATAGCGAGCTACGGAGACGATCACGGCATCCACTTCCTGCGAGTGTACGTCGCTCGTGAGCTCTTCGAGTGACGCACGGTGCAACACGGTGAACGCACCATCGGCAGCGACATCCACCCTTACTCGTTCCATTGGCGTAAGGACCGTCGCTATTACAGGTAGCTGGCGTTCGTTCCGGAATGTGGGAGTATTCGATTC
>JALYYT010000304.1 GCA_030946285.1 Gemmatimonadota bacterium | reverse complement strand
CCGTCCGGAATGCCTTTCTTCTCATAGCCCCAACGCCGCGCGGCCTTGATAGCCGTCTCGACGGCTTCGGCGCCAGTGTTCATCGGGAGCACCGACTCCATTCCACAGAGCTGTGCCAGCTCCTCACAGAAAAGTGGAAGCTGTTCGTTACGGAACGCGCGCGACGTGAGCGTGACGCGATGCGCCTGCTCGACCATCGTCGCCAGGATTGCGGGATTGCAGTGTCCCTGGTTCACCGCCGAATACGCACTCAGGCAATCCAGATATCGCTTGCCTTCGACGTCGTACACCCAGGAACCCTCCGCACGCTCTATCACGATGTCCAGCGGGTGGTAGTTGTGCGCTCCCCACTCTTCCTCGATGGCGATGTAGTCCGCTGCGGTCATGGGCCCAGCTTCAGTACTGCTCGCAACTACTGTCATTCGGAGTGCGGCTGAGGTGAAGTGCTATCCCAGTAATCTCGCACCGCGTCGCTCGTTAGTTAACCCCATGTCAGCGTTGGGTTTACATACTCGCGTTTCGCATAACTATGCATACATCCGACCACTGAAAAAACTTGCAGGGTTTACCTACTGCAACCGCGTGCAAACCCGACCCCTCAGCGCACCGCTGGTTGCGACAAAGTGTCGAGCTTCGCGATCTCGGCGAGGATCTCGCCGTTTGAGCGCTTTCCGCTGGGCGTGGCTTCGACGTGCTCCCAACGTATGACGCCTTCGCGGTCGACGAGGAAGTACGCTCGGTTGGTAAAGAAAGCGTCCTGCCACATGACGCCGTAGGCGATGCCAGCTTCGCGCTTGAAGTCGGACAGGAGGTCGGTCTTCATACTGTGCCGCGCCTTGAACTCTCGGAGCGTCGGAACAGAATCGACTGATATTGGAAGAACCGTCACGCCCTTGGCGGCAAACGTGGAATAATCGTCGGAGAATTCACACAGCTCGGCGGTGCACGTGCTGGTGAACGCGAGTGGAAAGAACGCGATCAGAACCGAACCCTGACCGCGAAACGACGATAGTATTACCTGTTCACCCGAAGTGGATGCGAGGTTGAAGTCGGGCGCTGCCGCGCCGACGGGGGGAACTTCCCTGTTTTCGATGAACATGATTGGGGGCAAAATTGTTGTTCATCGCCGCAGCACCATCAAGAGAGCTTCCGGCTCTTGCGCCTGAAGCTTGAGCGACGATCCATCGTACAATTTAAGCGCGATTGCCTCTCCACCGGACGTTCCATAAGCGCGGCTGGGTGAGCCCTTATCGCGCCGGCCGGCGATGTCTCCGAGTTCGCTCCACGAGGTGACGGTGACGTGGGCGTCGGCGATCGCAGAAAGCCGGACCTCGTGTCTGAATGCGCCGAGGCCGAACCACCATGCGAGCGTTTCTTCCCGAACTTCCACGGTGAAGCAGGAGAAGACTGCCCCCGCCGCCAGGATCATGGCGAGAAGCACTAACGGCAGTCCGATGAC
This sequence comes from Gemmatimonadota bacterium, assembly GCA_030946285.1. Classification (GTDB taxonomy): domain Bacteria; phylum Gemmatimonadota; class Gemmatimonadetes; order Gemmatimonadales; family Gemmatimonadaceae; genus Fen-1247. Next base: position 10,060 of record JALYYT010000304.1, on the reverse strand, counting down.
GCCCGGCGGCCTCACGGACCAGTCAGTGTCCCATACGGACCACGTCACTAATGCGACGGCTGCGGCAGCGACTACGGATGCACCGACCACGGCTGGACTGATTCTCGTCCTGGAGTACGGTACTCTCGCCGATGTCGGGAGGCTCGCTGCGTCTGACGCGGGTATGGTGTTCATGGGGACTTCCTCGACCAGCGGTACAGTACGAGCGTGCGTGTCACGCTCTTCGCCGGTTGGACGCCTTCAGCGACTCGCCGTTAACGTACAGATTCCATCAACATTCTCCATCGGCTACATGATGTACTTGATGTAAACCACCAGCGCGATGCAGAAAAGAATCGAGTAGAGGATGACGATATTGTCGCTTTTCTCGCTCGGCCGCCGGGGCTTCGAGGATCGCTTTTTCATGGCTTCGGGACGCGGGGTCGTTTCAGCAGGAGGGATAAGTTACAGCAGACGCAGGCGTGGTCCCAACAGTACCGTCACGACGCTGGCGGGGCGGCGAATACCAGATAGCCGAATACCAGCGCGAGTACGCAGTAGATCGCACAGAGCGCGAGCGCCGCAGGCCTGGCGCGGGGAGGCATCACCACGCGGATAAGGGCGAACGCCCCTACCGTGGCGTGCGCCGAGCTTCCCACTACATACGAGCGGCCGAATATTCCGCCAATGACGGCCCCGCGCACCATCCAGCCGGTCATGGCGAGTCCGAAGAGGGCGGCACCGTAGAGCTCGAATACAAGTGCCGCCGACCGTGCATCGACGAAGCCAAGTGCAGTTGCTACTTCCACGGGGGCGAAGATCATTACTACGGCCGCGAGTCCCAGAATCAGCGTCGTACCGAGGATGATGATACGCGACGACTTATGGTATGGGTCAGGGTTGGACATGGTCCGAAATAGCCCGACGCAGCTCTGTCCGCAATGGCCCGTCGCACTCCGGATAGGACCGTGAACGCCTGGTGCATGATTTCCCGCCCCGGTCCCGATCGCCTATCATTCGGCATGGGATTCTGCGGATGACTCCACGACTGAAATGGAACCTCGACTCGGACGTGGGTCAGCGGGGCGCCAGGGTCGTGGCGCTTCACGCACTCGCCGCCCTGGAAGAATCGTCGGGACGCCTGCGCCGGAAGGATCCCGACTCGCTGCACCAGTTCCGTCTCGCGCTGCGTCGGCTACGGTCGTGGATTCATGTCTTCCGTCCTGCACTCGACGACACGCTCCGCAGGCGGACACGAAAGCGGCTCACACGTATCATGCGCGCAACCGCTGTCGTACGGGACCTGGACGTTCACATCGCGTGGCTGACCGCCGAGTGCACAGCACTTGGAACGGAACGGCTCGAGGCGGCGGGATGGATCGTCCGGAGCCTGGAACGCGACCGGCGCGTGGCGTGGAAGCGCTTCAGAAAGCTTTTCAGGAAAGAGTTCGGCCACGCAACGGCGGCACTTGAAAGCGAGCTCATGGAATACGTAGTGACACGCGACGTCCGGCGCCACGATTCAGAGCCTGCGATGCGACGGCTGACCGAGCGATCGCTTCAGCGCGAAACTGCCGCACTGTCCGCCGCACTCTCTCGCATTCGCTCGGCGGACGACACCAGGCGTCTGCATCGGGCGCGAATCGTGGCCAAGCGCGCGCGCTACGTGCTCGAAGCGCTCGCGAAGCAGGCGCCGCTGGCAAATGGTGCCGCGGATGATCTGCATCGGTTTCAGGATCTTGTCGGCGAGTTGCGCGACGCTCAGCTGCTTGCGCACCGCGTGACGCGAGAAATAACCGTCGTCGCGGCGGAACGAACCGCTCTTGTCACGAGTGAACTCGTGTATTACCCGAGCGGTCCCATGGATTTTACGCGAGTCGTAACGGAATCGCCGTTCGATGCATCGCTCTCGCTTCTGCTTGCGAGGCTGCGTGACAGGATCGCGGCTGCCTCGCGCGCTGTCACTCTTGCTCTGGAAAAAGACGCGGCGAAGGCTCTCGTCACGCGCGTCGAGCATGCGAGCCGAGCGCTCGCCGCTCATGCGCCGGCGGAATAAAAAGCACTCGCGACGATGGCCGCGAGTGCCGGATGAATGCAGAGTGTAAATGGAGGCTAAGGGAATCGAACCCTTATTCTCGCCTTGCAAAGGCGATGTCCTACCGTTGAACGAAGCCCCCGGGTGGACCTAAAATCTAATGGGTAGGGTGGGCGTGACGCGGGTAGCGCGTATGGCGCGGATGCATCTGCGCCATACGGCTACGCCACACGCCCACGCCCCCTTCGCCCGCCTTACTCGTGCGCCGGGAGGGGGTCCATCGTCTTCGGGTTGACAGGAATCTGAACCTCGTCACGATACGGCGAAGTCTGCAGCACGATTCTCATGCGGGGAAACGCATCCATGAATGCGAGATAGCAGAGTCCCCAGATACCGAGGAAGCCGGCGGTTATCGCGATCTCCCACAGGCCGAACGGAAGTGCGCCTCGTGGCAGCACTCCGTAAATGGAGGGATAGATCTCATCGTACCTGTGCAGGTACAGGCCCGTCACCGAGCATGCGGCGAACAACGCCATGGTTGGCAGATAAACCTTGGCTGCGCGTGACAGCAGTCCGAAGAACGGCATCACGAACATGAGCGCTACGACCAGGACTGTGACAGTGCTCCACGGAGCAATGAGTCGCAGTCTCGCCCAATGCGTCTCCTCGCCAAGGTTGCCGTACCAGATCACCAGGTACTGACTGAAGGTGAGGTAACCCCAGAATGCGGTGAACGCGAACACGAGCTTGCCGAGGTCGTGGAAGTGAACGTCGGTGATCATGTCCTGCCGGCCAAGGAACTTGCGCCATGTCATGGTGATGAGCGTCCACGACGCGATCGCGGCGACCCATCCGCCCATGAAGAACCAGTAACCGTACAACGTGCTCTGGAAGTGTGGATCGAGCGACATCGAGAGATCCCACGACATCACGATCCAGCCAAGGGCAAATGCAAGTACCAGGAAAACTGCCAGCTTCCCCTGCTTCGAGTGAGTCGAGTGAAGCTCGCGGCGCTCATCCCGGTAACCACGACGCATGCGCTCGCGAATTCCGCGCGCCCACGATGCGCCACTCTCCGGTACGACGCCAACGTCGAGCCGCACGGAGGTATAGATGTACCAGAGGCTCAGAATCGTCTGAATGCCGAACAGCACCAGATCGCGCGTGATGAGAAACGGCGCGCTCAGGTACGTACGCTTTTCCTGGATGAGGAGGGGCTCGTGCGTCCAGGGAAAAATGTGACCACGCCCAAAGAACAGGCTGATGCACAGTATTACGAACGCAACGGGCAGGAACGCGACGTAGCCTTCCAGGAATCGCACGACGGGCCGAGACCACCGCGCCGTAGTAATCCGTTGCACCGCGACGATCGCTACAGCCGCCGACGACACGGTGCTGAAGAACAGCCAGTTGTAATGCAATGCCTGCCACGCGCGATCAGCTCCGATGAACGTGCCCACGACGAACGTGACCGTGCCCAATATTGCCAGAATCGCACAGCTCAGCTTGAGCCAGCGCGCCACGGGCGTGCTGGTGCCGGCGAGAATTTCTTCACGCGTGAAAACGTGAACGTCAGCATGACCGCTCATCGCTTTACCTCCGTCGGAATACCGGTCCTGTAAATCATGGAGTCGAGCAATGGCGGCCCCACTCGTGGCGCCCTGAGGTCGAGCGCGGGAGCCGCTTCACCAGGCTTGTACCAATCTTTCGCGCTGCCCTGTGCCGGGGCCACGAACGGCGCTTCCTTCTGCGGTGCGGTCCGCGTGTATCCCGGTACCCAGCGACCGGTCACGCCGGGCAGCGCCAGCGAACCTGTAATCACCGAACCACCGAACTTGCCCTGGAGCGCGCGGACGTAGTTGACCACGTCCCAGCGATCCATCTCCTCGATCCTGTTGTACGAAGGCATCGCGCCGCGTCCGTTCCGGATCATGCCGAATATGTAGCCATCGGCCCGGCTCTTGGTGAGATCCATCGTGAGGTTGATGCCAGGCATTCCATACTTCGTGGCCGGACCATCGCCCATTCCCTTCTCGCCGTGACACACCTGGCAATTGATCGCGAAATACTTGTGGCCGTTCGCGATCGACGCGGCCGTGGCCGGCGTCGGATTCACGATGTTCGCCATTGAATCGATCGTACCCGGAAGTGCGGCGTACGACGTTTCGAATCCGGCGCGTTCGGTGCCATAAACCGATACCGAGTTCTGCGGATTGCCACGCGACGGAATAGTCTCGTCGCAGACGTCGCGACGTGCGTCGCAGTGTATCGGCTGCCACGGATGCAGCGATGGCTGTCTACGGAAATCGCTGAACCATTCGCACGCCGAGAGACTGAGCGTGAGAGGTGCAATCGCGAGTACCGCGCGAATCGCCCGAAAGCTCGTTCTAGCGTTCAACGCGCACCTCCACTGCACCTGCATCGCGTAACAACTTCTCCGCCTCCTCGATCCTGTCCGGCGCCGGCTCCACCCAGACTCCGAAGTCGCCATGACTGAAGCGCGTGTCGTAGCCGACGGTGTGCGTGATACGCGGGATGCGCGCGAGCGCGAACATTCCGAATACGGTTGAAAGTGCACCGATCAAAACCATGACCTCGAACCCGAACACCGTATACGGGATCCAGGTCGCGATTGCCTTGCCGCCCACTACGAGTGGCCAGTAGTCGGATATCCAGATCGCGATCCAGTATCCGAAGGTGACGCCCGCCAGTCCGCCGATCAGCGTGAAGCGCCTGACCGCGCTTGGACCACGGTCGATCGCGGCCTCTATCTCGTGACGCGGTGTGGGCGTGTACACGGTGAACTCGCCAATGCGTTTCTTCTTGAGTACAGCTATCGCGTCGACTGTCGAATCCAGCTCGCGAAACAGTCCGATTACGCCGCGCATCAGTCGAACTCCCCAGGCGTATCCGGCATGTACGGCAGCGGATGCGCGGTCGTATCCACGCCGACTGCGTGCCGGTGTCTCAAGCGTGGCCGCACGATTTCCTTGATCTCGGTAATCGCGATCACGGGGAACTGCTTGATGAACAGCAGGAACCACATCGAGAACCAGCCGAACGATCCGCACAGAATCGCGTAATCCACCCACGTCGGACGGTACCCCGCCCACTGCCAAGGCTCGTACTCATGCGAGAGCGACGGAACAACGATCACGAAGCGCTCGAACCACATGCCGATGTTGATGAAGAGCGAGAGAATCCAGAGCCACGTGGTGTTGCGGCGGCAATACTGCGAGAACAGCGACAGTGGCAGCACCATGTTGCAGGTGTACAGCAGCGCCGAAGCCCACCACCACTGCCCCCACAGCCGGTTCGCGAAGAACTGCTTCTCTGCAGGGCTCCCGCTGTACCATGCCACGAACCATTCCATCGCGTATGACACGCCCACCACCAGCGACGTGAACAGCGCAAGCTTGGCCGCGGCGTCCAGATCGTTGATCGTCACGTAGTGCTTGAGGTTGAACCACTTGCGCAGCGGAATGATGATCGTGAAGACCATTCCGATACCGGAGTAGATCGCGCCGGCGACGAAGTAAGGCGGAAATACCGTAGTGTGCCAGCCCGGGACGTCGGACATGGCGAAGTCGAAGGACACGACCGAGTGCACGGACAACACGAGCGGTGTCGAAAACGCAGCCAGGAACAGGTAGGCGCGAACGAAGTGACGCCACTCCCGATCGGTGTTGCGCCAGCCGAGCGCGAGTTGCGCGAAGATGCGCTTGCGAATCGGGTTGGTTTCGCGATCGCGAAGCACCGCGATGTCGGGCACGAGCCCCACATACAGGAACGTCGCGGACACCGTGAGGTACGTGAGGATCGCGAACACGTCCCACACTAGCGGGCTCTTCATCTGCGGCCAGATGTAGCGCCAGTTGGGATACGGAATCAGCCAGAAGAACTTCCACGGACGCCCGAGGTGGAGAATCGGGAACAGTCCGGCGGTCATGACGGCGAACACCGTCATCGCTTCCGCGCAACGGTAAATGGTTGTGCGGAATCCAGCGCGGAACAGGTACAGAATCGCCGAGATGAGCGTTCCGGCGTGACCGATACCGACCCAGAACACGAAGGTGATGATGTACACGCCCCACATCACCGGCGGGTTGTAGCCCGCGACGCCGAGCCCGCTGTAGATCTGGTAAGTCCAGGCGGACGCGCCGATGAGCAGAAAGAGCACCGCGACGCCGAGTCCGATGAACCAGTGCAGCGTCGGATGCAGTGTTCCGACTATCTCGTCGTCAACCTGCTCGTAATCCTTGACGGCGGGAAGCCGGATGTCGGCGGTCGGGATGTTGGGCCGCATCAGCAGCTCGACATCGGTAACCGGACGGGTGGTAGTTGCCATCCGCGGCCTCCTACGCGTGCGCCGGCGCAGTCGCCGGCGCCGGGTGATTGACTTTCTTCAAGTAGACTACCGCGGTATATGTGTTGAGCTCTTCGAAAACGTGGTAGGCGCGCTCGTCCTTGATCAGCCGCGTCACCGACCATGACTCGTCCGACGCATCGCCGAATGTGATCGCACGCGACGGGCACGATTCTGCGCACGCAGTCGTGAACTCGTCCGGCCGAAGCGGGCGGTTCTCGAGCTTGGCACGATGTTCTGCGCCACGAATACGCTGGACGCACATGGAGCACTTCTCCATGACACCCTTTCCGCGGACGGTGACGTCGGGGTTAAGCTGCCAATTGAGCGGCTCCGGGAACGCGTACTGCGGCCGGTGCGGCTCGCCGTAGCCGAACCAGTTGAAGTAGCGAACCTTGTAAGGACAGTTGTTGGAGCAGTAGCGCGTGCCGACACAACGATTGTAGACCTGCACGTTGAGACCGTCGGGCGCGTGATACGTCGCATATACCGGGCACACAGGCTCGCATGGAGCGTTGCCGCAGTGCTGGCACATCATGGGTATGAAGCGCGTCTCGAAATCGGCGCTTCCGTCCTCGCCGCCCTCGTAGTAGCGCTCGAGTCGCAGCCACGCCATCTCGCGACTGCGCGTGATGTTTGCGCCGAAACCTGTGCGATCCGGCATGATCTGGCCGCCCTGCCATTCGGCACCGACGGTCGGAATATTGTTCTCGGCGTAGCACGCTGTGACGCACGCGGCGCAGCCAGTACAACGCGCGAGATCCACCGTCATGGCCCAGCGACGCTTGGCCATGTTGCTCCAGTGGTCCGGCTCGTACATCCCCTTGTTCTTCGAATTCGGATCGCCGAACTCGCCCTGCGCGTCGTTGGCGACCGGCGAGCGGAGACCGGGAAGGAACGCGTGCGACGCGTCTCCGGGAAGATGCTCCTCTTCCGGCTCAGGTCCACGTGCGAGCTCGTCAACAGTAGTTGCACGCGCAATGTCGCGCAGGTGCTGGCGGGCAGAGCCTTCAGTTGTCGCCAGCAGGACGCTGCCGCCCGCTCTGGCGAGACTGGCTCGCGTGCTCACGAGCGACACCGCTCCTGTTCCACCAGCTGGAAGCAGATCGTACGCGTTCTCGCCTGACTTCGCGTACCGTCCCGCATGCATCTGTCCGCGACCTGCTGCGACGGCGATCGTGTCCTGACGAATGCCGAGGTAGAGGTAGACGGGCGCGGTGAGCTTTCCGGCGCTCGTAGTAACGGTCACCAGATCGCTGTTGTCCAGACCCATCTTCCCCGCCGTGAGCGGATGCATCTCGACAACAGTCTGCCACGTGATCTTGGTCACGGGGTCTGGCAGCTCCTGCAACCACGGCTTGTTCGCGCCGCGTCCGTCCCCGATCACCGGATGGTGGTAAACAAAGAGGAACAGATCTCCCGTGGTCGCCGTGATGGCGGGTGCGGCTGTCGCGGTAGCTGTAGTTGCTGCGACAACGGGGACCGAACGATTCGCACGCGGCATCGCCGTACCGGCGACTATAGCGGTCGGGAGAGCCTTCGCGAGCGCCGCTGCGCCGCCCGGGAATTTCGAGATGAGCCAGTCGCGATAATCTGCAACTGCGTACTTCGCGGCGTTCGCGGGATCACCTTTCGCGACCGTGATCAGAACGTCCGAAGTGGCGCGCGAGTCGAACACCGGGTCCATCGAAGGCTGCTGCAGCGACAGCGTTCCGCGCAGGGGCTGGGCGTCTCCCCACTGCTCGAGTGAGTGGTGATCCGGAAGGATCAGATCGCACATCTCGCTCGTGTCATTCATGACTGTCGCGAAAGACACCTTGAACGGAACCTTGGCGAATGCAGTCGCGAAGCCAGTGCTCTTCGGCATCGTGTAGACCGGATTTGCACCGCGCACCATCACGAGCGACACGCTGCCCGCGTTCATTCGATTCGAGAGCGCACGAAGCTCGTCGCCGCTGGCGACGCCTTCGTACGCAGTGATTGCCTGATCGGGACGGATCGTCGCACCGATCGCGCCGCCAGCCTTGTTCAACGAGGCGACGGTTGTGAACAGATCTGCCGAATTGACGACGTTACCAGCCGCGAGGACGAGCGCGGGCCTGGCGCTGCGGTATTCGTCAACGGCTGACTGAAGACGACCTGCGTCGACACCGCTCGCCTGCGCCGCCTGCTGTACAACCATCTCGCCGGACAAAGCGCGCGCGATGGCCGACTCCGTTCCAGGCTTGCAGTCGAGCCAGGTATCGGCATTGAGGCCGGTGAGCGAGCGGCGTGCGCCTACATATATGAGTCGTGGCGCTCCCTTGAGCTTCGCGCGTGCATCGGCCCAGTCGAGCTGCTGCGGGACCGAAGGACCCCAGCCGTCCAGGAAGTCTGCGCCGAACGACACCACGAGTGAGGCCGCGTTGAAATCGAATCGCGGCCACGCAACGCCGTATGCGGCGGAGTGAGCTGCAATTGCGCCAGCATCAACTCCGGAATCGTAGCTGATGTGCGGCTGCATTCCGAAATCGGCGAGCCACTGATCGAGAAAGGCCGGGAACGAGCCGCTCTCGTGCTGGTTTATGAACGCCGCGCCGCCGGCAGCGCCACGCGAGCGCGTCTCGCCGAGCTTCTGTGAGAAGAGGCGCAACGCGTCGTCCCACTTGACGGCGACAAGCTTTCCGCCCTTCCGGATCATGGGCGAGCGGTAGCGGTCCGGATTGTACAGTGCCTGAAGCTCGGCCTGTCCCGCCGCGCACAACGCGCCGCGATTCAGCGGGTGCGCAGGATTCCCTTCCAGCTTCGTGGTACGGCCGTCCAGCGTCTCGGCGATCACGCCGCATGACGCAGCGCATCCGCGGCAGGTCGTCGCATAGTATGTGCCGACACCCGGAACGGTATGGTCAGGTGAGACGAGGTACGGAATGAGCTTCTCGACTCTGTCGGACTCGCAGCCGATGCTGGCAGCGACTGCGACACCTCCGCCGACAACCTTGAGAAAGTCCCTGCGCCTGATCCCCTTGGATTCTGTCTCGGTGCTCATGCGCGGCTCAGTAGTGGCAGGCGGCGCAGTCGTAGCGCGCCTTGAAGGGCGGGTTCGACTGACCGATATGGCAGCTAACACACCAGCCCATGTTCAGGGAGGAATACTGGTAGACTTGCTTCATGTTCTGGATGGGACCGTGACAAGTCTGGCAGGATACGCCGGCGTTCACGTGGCTCATGTGCGGGAAGTGCACGTATTCGGGGACCTTGTGCATGCGAACCCACGGTACCGGCTGCTTCTTGTTCCAGTACGCCGCGAGCTTCTTGATCTCGGGCTTGTTGGTGGCGACGAGGTTGTGGCAACCCATGCACGTAGCCACCGCCGGCATTCCCGGATCCGGTGACTTGAAGGCGGCGAAGTGGCAGTACAGACAGTTCATCTTCAGCGTCTGTACGTGTATGGGATGTGGGAAATGAACCGGCTGTTCAGGGCTGAAGCCCTGCGACGTCGAGGCGCCGCTAAATGCCGAGAGCATCGTGGCAGCTGCGGCAATCGCGATGAATCCCGATACCGTGAGCCACTTCCTTCGCAACGCCATCCGCGAATCGTAGTTAAAAGGCGAGTGAAACGCTCGGCTTTGTGAAAATCTTCACAAGCCAAGATGTGCGCGAATTATCGCCCGTGAGGGGCTATGATGCAAGGCCGCGACGAA
>JALYYT010000291.1 GCA_030946285.1 Gemmatimonadota bacterium | reverse complement strand
GATTTCGCCAATCTGAGCTTCGGAGATGTCCCAGAGCTGGAGACGGCGCCTGGATGCGTCGGCAAGATTCATCTGTCCCGATGCCAGGCCTGGAACTGTGCTCTTGCCAATGCTGCGGTCGAGATTGGCCGCGAGGAGGAGCTCCTGCTGCGCAGCAACGAGTTCGGGCGAGTAGATGCTGAGCATCGGCTGACCGCGCTGCACCTGCTGTCCGGTGGAATTGACGAAGAGTCGCTCGACGAAGCCGCCGAACTTCGGCGCGACCTGCGCCATCTTCGTTTCGTCAAATGTGACAACGCCCGCAGTGCGCGTGTCAGCCGTGAGTGTGCGTACTTCTGCCGTGCCGAACGTCACGCCGAACTGCCGGATCTGCGCAGCCGTCAGCGTGACCGACCCGTCCGTTGCGCTGTTCATCCCCGCCATACCACGGTCGCCAGAACTGGTGTTGGGGCGGTTACCCGCGCTGCTCATGCCCGGCATGCCTGCCATACTTCCAGAGGAGAGTGACTTCCCGTCCTGATCATGCCGCGCCACCAGAGCCCAGCTGGCGGCCGCGAGCAACGCGGCCACGATAGCCGCAGTTGCGAACCGTCTTGTGCGGGGCGACATGTGGTTGACCCCCCGACCGTTGGTGAGCTTGTTCATCGAAGCACCTCAGCGCCCACGACGCGCTGTAACTCGGCGACTGCCTTGGCGAAGTCGGTGAGCGATCTCCAGTATGCAGTTTCGTAATTGAACACGGCCGCTTGCGCGTCCACCAACGTCGCGAAGTCAACTCGTCCAACCTGATAACTTGCCGTTGCCGATTCCAGCGTCGCGTGCGCCTGTGGGAGAATCGCCTTGAGCGATAGACCGAGCCGCGTGCGCTCGCGCTCCACGTCGCTCACCCGCGTTGCTACTTCCTGGCGGATAACGTCGATATCGGAAGTGTGCTCGGCTTCGAGCGCAGCCAGCTCGGCTCGCGCCCCAATGACATCCTGGTCCTGCTTCCGTTTCCGTTGCAGTCGAAGCGGGACCGACACAAAGAACGAGAGATAGTCCGGGAAGCGCGGCCGTTGATCGTACTCGAGTGCGATGTCGAAGTCCGGCAGATGGGCCTTGCGTGAAAGCTCCACCCTGCGGCTCTGGCCGACGATGCGGGCCTGGTGTTCGAGTAAAGCCGGGCTGTGTGCGATGGCGAGGGCTTCAAGCGTTTCTACAGACAGGAGCGGCGAATCCGACGCGGTGGCACCCAGTGCGGACGAGGAGAAGTGCACATGCGAGCCCGAGTCGGCGACGGCCAGCCGTGCAATCGACTGTGGGATCACGGCCGTCTCCACCGGCGTTGCACTGGGGCGATCCAGGACGGCGTTGAGACGTGCGAGCGCTGAGCGATCTTCAGCGGTCAGAGCAGCCGCTTCACTTCCAAGGCGTGCGATCTCGACCCGGGCGCGGAGCACGTCTGCCTGAGTGCTGCTGCCCACACTGTACTGCGCCTCTGTGATCCGGGCGAGGCTTGTCAGTACCTGCTCATTGTTTTGCACGATGTCCCGGGCTCGCCGTACGAATGCAAGGTCATAATACGCGTCCCGAACATCCCGCTGGACATCGAGCCGCTTCTGCGCCAACGTCGCGCGCGCTGCGGCTTCATCCGCTTCCGCTGCACGTGTGGCAAGCGACAGCTTACCAGGATACGGGAACGTCTGCGTCACGCGCAGCACGTTCATTGTGAAGTCGTCGTAGAAACCTGGCTTACGAATTGGTAAGTCCAGCACTCCAGCCATCAGCATGGGATCTGGTCTTGCGCCGGCCGGTCCAATCGTGGCGTGCGCGCCTGCGACGCGAGCCGCAGCGACTCGTATTGCGGGGTTTGACGAGCCGGCGAGTGCAATGAGCGAGTCGAGCGTGGCACCATCGCCGGGACTCCCATCGGAACCCCGAACGTATGCGGAGGCGGGGTGCGCTGGACGGGTCGGCGGCATTGGCATGGTGGCGGTCTGCGCGCTGGCCGAACCCGGAGCCACGATTGCCATCGTGACGAAAAGCGCCGCGCAAAGCGCCACGCACAGCTGGGCGTACACGGAATGCGTCCTGAATGGGCGCGTGCGAAGTCTGAGATACATGGATCCTTCAAGTGAAGTCCAGGACGGCAGCCAGGTCACCGAATGTGGCGGCGCGACATGCTCAGTCCTGCCAGACGCATCCGTGGGGTACGGAGATGCGGCTAGGCTACTACCTGCCAACGGCTACGGGATGTAGCCGAGCTTCGGGCTGGACTACACCCGCGGAGGCGGGAGCTCGGGAGCTGAGGTCTGTGAGACGGGCACGATCACAGGCAGTGAATCCACGGCTGATGTTACACGTGGTGCAGCGCACGCTACCGGGACAGTGCTCGGAAGAGCGCTCGGTGCGCAGGCAGCCATGGTGACGCACTGGGGAACGGTGCCCTGACTATCGCATGGCTGATCCATCGGCGTGCGACTAGCTACGAGCCGCGGAGAGGACACGGCTGCACGCGAGACCGGCTGCATCGACGCCATGCCGTCGCGATGCGGCATGAGACACAGCATCCCGCTGCCTACC
>JALYYT010000247.1 GCA_030946285.1 Gemmatimonadota bacterium | reverse complement strand
TTGCGAACACTACGTCCCATTATCGATTACCCGTCTTAAGACTGCGTCGCCTTACCGCGGCGACGGCCGCGCACGATTAGCCGTGTTGACGGCTTCTTCGAATGGCGAGTCTTCACGCCTTCCTTCTTGCCCCACGGCGACACGACGTTGCGACCGCCGCGCGTACGACCACCATGCGGGTGATCCACCGGGTTCATCACCTCGCCACGTACCTTGGGGCGCTTTCCGAGCCAGCGCGACTTTCCGGCCTTGCCGTGCGAGAGCAGCTCGTGCTCCGCATTACCGACTATGCCGACCGTCGCCATGCACGTTCCGTGTACCAGCCGAACCTCGGTCGAACCGAGGCGCAGCGTTACGTACTCGCCTTCCTTCGCTACAACCTGAGCCGACATTCCGGCAGAACGTGCCATCTGGCCGCCCTTGCCTGGCTTGAGCTCGATGTTGTGCACATCGGTTCCAAGTGGCATCTCGCGCAGTGGAAGCGCATTGCCGATTCGCGTGTCCGATCCCGTTCCCGAGATCACCGTGTCGCCAACGCTCAGTCCCTTCGGGTGCAGGATGTAACGCTTCTCTCCATCCTCGTACTTCACGAGCGCGATACGCGCCGAGCGGTTCGGATCGTACTCGATATGCTCGACGATCGCCGGCATCCCGGCCTTGTTGCGCTTGAAGTCGATTACGCGATACTGACGCTTGTGGCCACCGCCACGCCGACGCATCGAGATGTGACCGTGATTGTCGCGGCCCGCCGACTTCGGAAGCGGCTCGACGAGCGACTTCTCGGGCGTGCTCCGCGTGATCTCGGCAAAATCCGAAACGGAGCGGAAACGCGAGCTCTTCGTGACTGGCTTGAACTGACGAATTGCCATTGTCGCTGCTTAACCCTCGAAGATGTCAATCGTGTCGCCCTGCTTCAGCGTCACGATGGCCTTTTTCCAGTTCGCACGCTTGCCGACCGACTGGCCGACGCGACGCGTCTTGCCTCGGCAGTTCATCGTCTGAACGCCGGTGACGGTCACGCCGAACAGCTTCTCGACTGCTGCTCTGATCGCCGTCTTGTTCGCATCGGAAGCCACTTCGAACGTGTACTCCTGGCGATCCTGATACGCGGCCGAGGTCTTCTCGGTCATGATCGGGCGGACGACAGTACGGAATAGTGTAGCCATGATTTACTTCCCCTTCCTGGCCGAGGTCTTCTTGCCAGCCGACTTCTTGCCAGCCGACTTCCTGGCCGTCGACTTGTTGCCGGCCGACTTCTTGGCCGTCGACTTCTTGCCAGACGACTTTTTTGCCGACGAGTTCTTGCCAGCCGACTTTTTGGCCGACGAGTTCTTCGCCGTTGTCTTCTTCGCGGCGGTCTTTCTGGCCGTGGTCCTGCCGGCCGCCTTCTTCGCGGGCGGAGCCTTCTTCACGGTCTTTGCAGTACTCTTGGGTGCCGCCTTGTGCACCGGCTTCTCACCTTCGGCAACCGGGGCGAGCGACTCGCCGATCGCGCCCGACTCCACGAGAACCACGTCGCTCCACAGAATGTGTTACGTGGATGCATCGGCGAACGGCATCACGTGAGCCGTCGGCAGATTGCGGCAACTGAGGTATACGTTCTTGTTCACGCCGTCTGTCAGGATCAGAACCTTGCGGCCGCTGACTCCGAGCGACTCGAGCAGACCAGCGAACTGGGCGGTCTTCGGCGCGTCGTAGTCGAATCTGTCGATCACGAAGAGCGAATCCTCGGAAGCGCGCGCATTGAGAGCACTCTTGCGAGCGAGAACCTTTACCTTCTTGTTCGTCGCCATCGTGTAGTCGCGCGGCGACGGTCCGAAGACCGTTCCACCACCGACCCAGTGCGGCGCACGCGTCGAGCCCTGACGGGCGCGACCGGTTCCCTTCTGCTTCCACGGCTTCTGGTTTCCGCCGGTGACAATGCCACGCGTCTTGGTCGACGCGTTGCCCTGACGCTGGTTCGCGAGGTACGCCTTCACGGCGTGATGCATCACCGGGAAGTTGATCGTTCCGTCGAACAGATCCGTCGGAAGCGTGACTGCGTCGCGCTTCGTTCCACCACCCGTGTAGGCGGCGGCGCTGCGCGCTGTCACTTCCTGTTCTGTCGTTTCCGTATCAGCCATGATTAAGCCTGCTTGCGGATCATCACGATCCCGCTGCGGGGACCTGCGATGCTGCCGCGGATGTAGATCAGATTGCGCTCGGCGTCGATCTTCTCGATGCGGAGATGGGTCTGCGTGTGACGCTCGTCACCGTAGTGACCAGGCATCTTCTTTCCCTTGATGACGCGCGACGGATCCGTACCGGGTCCGATGGAACCGGGACGACGGTGCTTCGTGTTGCCGTGAGTGTTCGGGCCGCCGCCGAAGCCCCAGCGCTTCACTACACCCTGGAAACCACGTCCCTTTGTGGTGCCCGTGACCTTCACGATGTCGCCAACGGCGAAGATCGAGAGATCAATGGTGTCGCCGACATTGTACGCCGGGATCTCGGCGTCCTTGCCAGGAGCGTCGTCAATGCGGAACGAGCGCAGCGTGTGCGGTGGCGCTTCGAGTCCCGCCTTGGCGGCGTGACCGATCTCGGCCTTGTTCGCGCGGCGACCGCGCGGTGTCCGCTCACCCTGCTTGGACTCGCGCGCAAGACGCTGAGCGCCGAAACCGAGCTGCACGGACGCAAAACCGGATTCGTCCTTGCTGGTCACCAGCACCACCGGATTCGGCGGAGCCTCGACGACCGTGCAGGGAATCTGCTGGCCCTGTTCGTTGAATATCTGGGTCATGCCCAGCTTTTTTCCGATTATTCCAATCATCGTAGTTCTACTCGACCTTGATCTCGACGTCCACACCAGCCGGCAGATCCAGCTTCGTCAGCGCGTCAACAGTCTGCGCCTTCGAATCGAGGATGTCGATCAGGCGCTTGTGCGTCTTGAGCTCGAACTGCTCCCGTGACTTCTTGTCGACGTGCGGCGAACGGAGAACCGTCCAGCGCTGTGTCTTGGTCGGGAGCGGAATCGGTCCTGACACCGACGCGCCGGTCTTTTCAGCCGTGCGCACGATGTCAGCCGATGCCTGGTCGATCACTGCGTGATCGAAGGCCTTGAGCCGAATGCGAATCTTGCCAGCCATTATGCGAGTCCTGGTTACTGAAGTATCTTCGCGACGACGCCGGCACCGACGGTGCGGCCGCCTTCACGGATGGCGAAGCGGAGACCCTCGTCCATGGCGATCGGCGTGATAAGCTCGATCGTCATCTGAACGTTGTCGCCCG
>JALYYT010000242.1 GCA_030946285.1 Gemmatimonadota bacterium | reverse complement strand
CGCCACCGTCGCGCGGGTCAATGGCAATCGCTCCGCCCTGGAGCGAGTCACCGAAGATTCCGGCGACGTAGCGCTGCAGATCGATGTCGATGTTCGTATATAGTGGCGGCGCCGGCTCGGGATTGAGGTCGAGTCGCGGTGTCGCCTGACGAACCTGGCGACCGCGCGCGTCAACCTCGTCGTAGCGCACTCCCTCACGTCCGCGGAGCACCTTCTCGTACTCCTTTTCGATACCGCCCTTGCCGACGAGCTGGCCGGGCTTGTAGCCCTGATATGCCGGCGAGTTGAGGTCGGCGTCCGTGACTTCGCCCGTGTAGCCGACGAATGACGCGACCGCCGGACCATCTGGATAGAATCGCTTGGGAACCGACTGAATGATCAGTCTCGGAAAGTTGATCCGATGCTCCTCCAGGACCGAAACCACACTCATCGAAGCATCGGAGATGATGAGCGTTGGTCGGTTCGGGTCGCGTCGGTAACGGCGCACAGCGGCGTCGACCTGATCGGGGGTCAGCGTGATGACGGTAGACAGATGCTGCAGCGACGAGCGCAAAGAGTCTACGCTTACTGGGGCTATCAGCACGGCGTATCCCGGCAGATTCTCCGCGATGATGTTGCCGTAGCGATCGTAGATGATGCCACGCGGTGCGGGAAGCGGCAGCGCTCGAAGCCGGTTTTCCTGCGACTGCAGCTTGTAGCGGTCGTGCTGAAGCACCTGCGCATTGAAGAAGGCACCCATCAACGACAGAATCAGCGCTGCAAGTCCGAGCCTCGCTATACGCGAGCGACGCGCGATGTCGTTAGGATGCACGCTCACGCTGGAGATGGCTCCAGCAGAGGCCGCATGAGAAGCAGGACCAGCACCCCCGCGATCGCGGTGGCTGCCGCTGACAACGGGGACCACAGGACAAGTTGCTGCACCAGCTCGACTCCCGACAGGTTATGCTCGGCGATGAAGTAGATGATGTCGAAGAGCCACTTTCCGGCAAAGAAGAACATGGCGTTGAGCGGCAGGCTGTCGGCGAAGAACACCGCCTTCAACCATGACGCAAGATAAGCAACGAGCAGCATCGCGAGCGCACCTGCGCCGAGCGTGTCCGGAGAGAGCGAGTCGGCGACCAGGCCGACAGCGAAGCCTATCACCACCGCCCCTGCGGGACGAACTCGCACCGACGCCGTGAGCACGGCGAGCAGCAGAAAGTCGATCGGCGCGCGCCAGCCGAGCAGCGGTCGGAGCGTGAAGTGCAGCAGCACCAGGACCACGAACGTGATCACGGCGCGAACGGCGCCTGCGAGCGTCATGTGAGCTGCCTCATGGAGTGCGCGGTACCACTGAGGAATCGCGACGCAGCGCCGCACGTCGTACCGAATCGCGACGCAGCGCTGCGCGTCGTACCGAATCGCGTCCCGCTGAATCCGCCGCCGTCGTGTCGCGCCGCGCTGCGGGGCGACGCTGTCTGACACTGTCCGGCGGAATGATCGCCTGTTCGGGGACCCCCGCCTTTCGAAGACTGTCGCGCGTTATCGAATCCTGTACCGCCTGGCGCGCTGAAGCTTCGGCGAGCGCGGCGGTACGCGCCAGCGAATCGCCGGCAACCACTATCTTCCGCACGGACGAATCCGGAACCGTTCCAACGGCCCAGACGTTGTCGACACCTGCTGAAGCTCGGTCGGTCTTCAGGATCATCACCGCATACACGTCCGCTGGAAACACCGCTGGGCGAATGAGGTACGTACGCGCCCACGTCTCAGGCGTCTTCGTTTCATTCAGCACTCGTCCAATTGGTATCCCGCGGGGATACACGCCGCCGAGGCCGGAGCTGACGATCATGGTGCCGGGTTTGATCGAGGTTCGGAACGGAACGCCGCGCATTTCCAGAAGATACCGACCGGGGCCGGTGGAAAGATGCGCCTGGACGATGCCGAAAGCGGACGCATCCTCCGACATTGCACTGACCCTGAAATCGGGATGCGTCCACACCATCGCGTGGCTCAGCGACGGATCAACGTTGTCCACCATGCCTACCAGTCCTTCGGGTGCGATGACCGGACTCAGCTTCTGCACGCCAGCGAGCGAACCGGCGCTCAGCGTGACGCCGAACTCGTCGCGCACTCCGCGGCCGTGCAGCGCTTCCGCTGGAATGAATCCCCACTTGAGCCGGCTGCCCAGGCCGAGCAGGTCGCGCAGGCGTGTATTCTCCGTCTCCAGCGAAGTAATGCCCATCGCACGGAGCGCAATCGAGTCGCGCTGCGACACCACCGCGTCGTGTGTGGTGAGCGCGTGCCGGCTTTCCTCGGAGCGCTGCTGCAACCGAAGCATCGGAGCGAGCAGACTCCGCCGCAGGCCGCTTGCGATGGGCTCGCGCACCTGTGTCGGAAGCACAAGCGCGATCAGGGAAAGCACCGCGCACACGATGAGCGCGGTGCTGTCGAGCCTGCTCTTCGACCGTCCCAGTCTTGCCACCCGCTACCTCAGGGGGAGAGAACCGACCAGTACTTTTCTTCGTCGTCGAGGATCCGGCCAGTCCCTCGAACCACGCATGTGAGCGGATCTTCGTCAACGTGGATGGACAGGCCGGTCTCCTGAGCGAGCAGAACGTCGAGACCGCGTATCAGGGCGCCGCCACCGGTCATGACGATGCCGCGGTCCACGATATCCGCCGCAAGCTCGGGCGGGGTGATCTCGAGAGCCCGGCGGACGGCGTCCACGATCTGCTGGATCGGCTCCTGGACCGCTTCGCGAATCTCCGACGAATGCACACGCACGGTCTTGGGAATTCCCGAAACGAGATCTCGGCCCTTCACGTCCATCTCGCGCTCATCGCCGACGGGATGCGCAGATCCGATCTGGATCTTAACCTGCTCCGCCGTCGCCTCGCCGATGAGAAGGCTGTGATTCTTGCGCATGAACTGCAGGATCGCCTGATCCAGCTCGTCGCCGCCGGTCCGGATCGACGTATCGCTGACGATACCCGACAGCGCTATCACCGCGATCTCGGTAGTGCCGCCCCCGATGTCGATCACCATGTTGCCCGTCGGCGTATCCACCGGCAGACCGACGCCGATGGCCGCAGCCATCGGCTCGGCGACCATCATCACTTCCTTTGCTCCGGCACCGAGGGCAGAGTCACGCACGGCGCGCTTCTCGACTTCGGTGATACCCGACGGAACGCACACGATCACGCGTGGCTTGACGCGGAATACGTGGTTCTCGATGATGAGCGCCAGGAAATAGCGCAGCATTTTCTCGGTCACTTCGAAGTCCGCGATGACTCCATCCTTCATGGGCCGGACAGCGATGACGTTTTCGGGCGTGCGGCCGAGCATGCGCTTGGCCTCCAGACCGACGCCCTTGATCTTGCGAGTCTCGCGATCGAGCGCGACGACCGAGGGCTCATTGAGAACGATTCCCTCGCCCTTTACATAGACGAGGGTATTCGCAGTTCCCAGATCCACGGCTATCCCGGTCGCCGGGAAGAGTGATCCACCTTTGAAGAACGGCCAGCGCATGCGTGCTACCTGCAGTTACGGGAGTGGTGCCGGACTAGCTGAGGAACGAATCCGGATCGGACAACGGCATACCGAAAGCTTCAGCCACGCCAGGATAGGTGACCTTGCCCTCGACGATATTGAGACCCTTTCGCAACGGGGCGTTCTCGCGAAGCGCCTGCTTCCAGCCCTTGTTGGCGAGCAGCAGCGCGTACGGGAACGTGGCGTTGGTCAGTGCCAGCGTGGACGTACGCGGAACTCCGCCCGGCATGTTGGCAACACCGTAATGTATGACGCCGTCCACCACATACGTGGGATTCTCGTGCGTAGTGGCGTGAATCGTCTCCACGCAGCCGCCCTGGTCGATCGCGACGTCCACGATCACGGAGCCCTGCTGCATCGTCTTCAGGTCCTCGCGGCGGATGAGCTTGGGTGCCTTGGCGCCCGGAATGAGGACACCACCGACCACGAGGTCGGCCGTGTGGATCTGCTCCAGGATGTTGTGGCGGTTCGAATAGATGAGGGTGACGTTGGCCGCCATGACGTCCGACAGGTAGCGAAGTCGCTCCAGCGAGACGTCGAGCACCGTAACCTTGGCCCCGAGTCCCGCGGCCATCTTGGCCGCATTGACTCCGACCACACCGCCGCCCAGAATGACGACCTTGGCTGGGGCGACACCGGGGACGCCGCCGAGGAGTACGCCGCGGCCGCCATAAAGCTTCTCCAGATACTTGGCTCCTTCCTGGACCGCCATGCGTCCGGCGACTTCCGACATTGGAGTCAGGAGCGGGAGCTCGCGGTTCGGAAGCTCGACTGTCTCGTACGCGATGCAGACGGCACCGGAGTCCATGTGCGCGCGGGTCAGCTTCTCGTCCGCCGCGAAATGGAAGTACGTGAAGATCAACTGACCCTTCTTCATGCGCGGCCATTCGGCAGCGATGGGCTCCTTGACCTTCATGATCATTTCCGCCTCGCGCCAGACGGTGTCCGCGTCGACTCCGACAGTGGCACCAACGGACGTGTACATCTCGTCGGGGAATCCGCTGCCCTCGCCGCCACCCTTCTCGATCATCACCGAGTGGCCAGCGGCGACAAGCGCCTCTGCGCCTGCGGGCACGAGTGCGATGCGATTCTCATTCGTCTTGATTTCCTTCGGG
>JALYYT010000209.1 GCA_030946285.1 Gemmatimonadota bacterium | reverse complement strand
CGGCCACGCGAGCGATCTCGATCTCCATTCTCGCGCGCTCGATCTCGATCTCGCCAACCAGATTCATGAGATCGTCCAGCCGCGTCGCGCGAACGCGGACATGGGCCGGTGCAGCGCGGCGCGGAATGGGCCCCTCGGCAGAGATGCCGGCGGTGCCCGGCGTGTCCGCGGTCCGACCTCCCGACGCCGTCATCTGAGCCGACGCAATCTCGATGTCCTGCGCCAGTGCGTCCGACTCCTCGATCATGTGCGTGAGAAGCGCAGTGGTCACCCGATCCTCGCCGCTGCGTAGCCCCTCGAGCGCCGACTCCATCGCATCCGCTCGCTCGGTGACGACGACATAACCCATCGCCGCGGCCATTCCCTTGATACTGTGGACCGCGCGGAAAGCCGCAGCGATTGCATCTGTCGAGGATGGCGAGTGCTCGAGCTCGGCGAGTGCGCCGCCAAGCTCCGCGACGTGCTCGCGTCCCTCACTGAGAAAGAGGTCCGCGTACTTCGAGAGATCCATGCTCGCGCCCATGAATCCGCGAACGGCTATCCGAGAACGCGCTGTACGGCTTCGATCACGCGACTCGGCTGGAAAGGCTTGACGACGAATGCCTTCGCGCCTGCCTGTATTGCGTCCACGACCAGCGCCTGCTGTCCCATGGCGCTGCACATCACGATTCGCGCTCCGGGATCGAAAGCGGTGATCTCGCGTACCGCGTCTATGCCGCCCATGTCCGGCATGACGATGTCCATCGTCACCAGATCGGGGCGCAGCTCCTTGTATTTCGCAACTGCCCTGGTCCCGGTGTCGGCCTCGCCGACGACCGTGAATCCGGCCTGCTGAAGTATGTCCGACAGCATGGTGCGCATGAACACTGCGTCATCGCAGACGAGTACGGTGTGACTCATTCATCCTCCTGTATGGCGACCACGCGCGCGACCAGCTCCCGCACGTCTATCCCGGTATAGCCTTCCTCTTCACGCAGCGACCGGACGTCGGCCACACGCTCGACCGACATTCCGACCCCTCGCGCACCTGCATCGACGACCAGAACCATCCGCTGCAAACGCGGGGGCGCGTCGGGATGCAGAACGGCCGGCGTGTTGACGACGGTTATGATCGAACCGCGCACATTCATCAGACCAAGCACTGTCACCGGTGCGCCCGGAAGACGAGTCAGACGCTCGAGCGGCACGACTTCCCGGACGTCCGAGACGTTGCAGGTGTAAACGCGCCCGGCGAGTCGGAACACGAGCGACCGTTCTGCTGACGCGTGCGAGCTGCGAGATGCGTCGATGTCCGCGTGAACGGTCGTGGCCGCGGAAACAGCACCTGTGTCAGAAAGCAACATCGTAGAAACCGAATGTTGTGAGCGGATCCGGATCCGTTCGGAGATCCGGAGACTCGCCCAGCGCAGCTATGGAGCGGTGGAGATCGTCCGGTAGCGGAGAGCGAAAGTCGAGCAGTTCTCCGTTGACCGGATGATGAAAGCGAAGCCATGCAGCGTGCAGGAAGTGACGCCGGGGCGGAAGGTCGGCCAGTCTTCGTCCGCCGCCGCCGCCGTATACATCGTCCCCCACAACAGGATGCCCGACCGATGCAAGATGCACCCTGATCTGGTGCGTTCTCCCTGTGTGCAGGTGCGCGCGCAGCAGGTCAGCACCCGCGAACCTGGCGAGCCGATGGAAGTCGGTGCGCGCGTTCTTTCCGGTGCTGACGACGGCCATGCGCTTCCGGTCGTTCGGGTCGCGTGCGATAGGCTTGTCCACAGTCAGAGTATCGGCAGTGAGATGGCCCCAGGCCATGGCCGCATACCGGCGCGACACACGTCGCTCGGAAATCGCGGCGCTCAGTCGCCTGTGAGCGACGTCACTCCGGGCGACAATCAGGAGGCCGGAGGTCTCCTTGTCCAGCCGGTGCACCAGGCCCGCCCGCTCCGGCGATCCTCCGTCGGACAAATCCCCGCCGCGCCCGATGAGTGCGTTCACCAACGTCCCGGACCAGTTCCCCGGAGCGGGATGAACCACCATCCCGGCAGCCTTGTCCACCACGAGGAGATCGTCATCCTCGAAGACGACGCGGAGCGGTATGTCCTCGCCCTGCACCTCACCGCGAGGCGAGGGCGCTGCTGGCGGGGCGACGGTGATGACGTCGGCCCCGCCAGGCCGGAAGGAGGCACGCTCGCGCGTCCCGTTGACGGTCACCGCGCCGTTCGCGATGAGCGTCGCCGCCGCGGTCCTGGATGTCCCGAGACGTCCAGCGACTATGAGATCGAGCCGCGAGCCGGCGAGTTCGCCCGCGGCAAAGGAATCAGACGTCGCCTGCCGCCGCGATCCGCGCGGCCTCGCGGTCCTGCTGGAGGAACACCCAACCCAGAAGGAATGCGCCGATCGTTACAGCCGAATCAGCCACGTTGAACGTCCAGAACCTGTGATCACCGATGCCGACATCTATGAAATCCACGACGCCGACAGACCACCGGATCCGATCGATGAGATTGCCCACCGCGCCTGCAGACACCAGCGCCAGCGCGAGAACGCGCACGTAATCGCCTTCCCGGGTCGCACGATACAGACTGCCCAGCACGGCGAGAGCGACTATCGTCAGCGCCGTGAAGATCCAGCGCGATGCACCGCCCAGGTTGAAGCCGAAGGCGGCACCGGGATTGAATGCCAGCGTGAACCGCAGGAAGTCACCTACGATCTCGTGCGGAGTGTAGGCGGGAGCAAGTGAAGCCACAGCTGCCGCCTTGGACGCGACGTCGAGCGCGACGACGACCACGATTACAACCCAGAATATCCACGGATTGGCCGACCCGGCGACAACCTCCTCGGACCTACCGTTTTGCATCTTCCTCACGTTGCTTGCACTCGATGCAGTAGCGTGCGTGCGGGAGCGCATCGAGCCGCTCGAACATCAGCGGAGCATGGCAGCTCATGCACTTGCCGTAGTTCTCCGGATCGCGGTACAGTCGGCGCAGCGCCTGATCTATGTGCCAGAGAAAACGACCTTCCTGACTTGCGAAGAGGAACGCTTTCTCGCGCTCCATGGCGTCGGTTCCCTGATCGGCCATGTGAAAGGAATACGCGCTCTCGGTCCCTGCGTCCTGTGCGGAAACATTGAAGGCATCGCTGTAAACTCCCAGCTCCTTCACAGCACGCTTGCGCTCCTCGAGCAGGCGCTGCTCGAAATGCTTCAAAAACTGCTCGCGCGTCATCGTCTTAGGCTTCTTGGCCTTTGTGGCGCTCGGTGTCATAGTGTTCCGATCCTGGTGATTGTGACGTCGGCGGGGAGTCCGTCGAGGTCGAGTTGGTACGCCGGGTGAGATCCATCAAGCATCGGCACCGTCGTCACCTCGGGTGCAAGAACTTCCGCGGAAATCCAGTCGCGGTGCGCAGCCACTGCATCCGTCAGCTCCGGACCGCCCGCCAGGGCGATTGCGATCCTGTCGCTTACCGCAAAGCCAAGTTCCTTTCGCAAGCGCTGTACCCGGTTGACCAGCTCTCTTGCAATTCCTTCCAGGCGAAGTTCCGTGGTGATCACGGGATCTATCGCCGCTACGTAACCTTCGCCGTACCTGACGACCATGTCCCCGCTGGCACGGCGAACGATGGTCACATCCTCGACATCCAGCTCGTGGGACTGGTTACCCGCCGAAATCGAAACCGTTGCGCCCCGCTCGAACGCGACCAGCGCGTCCGATTGAAGTGCCGCCACGGCGCTGGCGGCTTCCGGCGTGTCCTTTCCGAACTTCTTGCCAAGCGTCCTGAAGTTGGGCCTGGCTTCGAGGGTCACAAAGTCGTCCGACGACGACGCGAAGTCAATGCGCTTCACATTGAGCTCGGAGGCAAGAAGTGGAAGCAGCGAACGCAGGATGTCATCCGCTGCGTGATCGGGCAGCACGCAGCGCATGGAGCCCAGTGGCTGGCGAACCTTGATTCCGGCTTCTTCACGAGCGGCGCGTCCCAAGGTAGCGAGTGAGCGTATGTCGCTCATGGCCCGATCCAGATCGGGATCAATACGCGTGGTCTGCGTTCGAACAAATGGCGCGAGGTGGACCGAAGCACCTGTCAGCTCGGTGTGAATCCAGTCGCTCACGAATGGAGCGAACGGCGCGAGCAGACGGCACGTGACCAGCAGAACTTCGTGAAGCGTGGCGAATGCCGCGCGGTTGTCGCCGGTGTCGACGTCGTAGAAACGGGAGCGGTTGAGCCGCACGTACCAGTTCGAGATGTCGTCCATGAAGAAATCCATGACGGCGTTGACCGCGTGGGTCGCCTGGTACTCGTTCAGGTACGCATTGCAACGGCTCTCTATGCTCGAAAGTCGTGACAGCACCCAGCGGTCAATTGGCTGACGGTCATCGGGCGCAGGATCGTCCAGCGACGGCGCCCAGCCGAAGTTGGCGTACGTCGCGAAGATTCCGCTGTACACGTTCTTGAGTGTAAGCAGAAAACGTCCGACGGTTTCTCTGATGAGGCTCTCGTCGAAACGGCGCGTGAGCCAGACCTGGCTGGACGCGATGAGATACATGCGAACGGCGTCGGCACCGTGCGTCTCGAGCACGGCCCACGGCTCGACTGCGTTTCCGCGGCTCTTGGACATCTTGACGCCGAACTTATCCAGGACGAGATCATTTACGACAACGCTTCGGTACGGCGGTGTGCTGCTGCCCCCAACGGCGTCACCCAGCCCTGTTGCGATGGCGAGCAGCGAGTAGAACCATCCGCGCGTCTGATCCACACCCTCGGCGATCAGGTCGGCGGGATAATGTCTCGCGAATACGTCCTTGCGCTCGAACGGATAGTGCCACTGTGCGAACGGCATCGAGCCCGAGTCGAACCAGGTGTCGATCACTTCGGGAACGCGACGCATCGTTCCCTTGCCCGTGGGCGAGGGCCACGTATAGTGGTCGATGAACGGCTTGTGCGGATCGAAGTTGGCCGGAAGTGCGCGGCCGGTACGCGCCGCAAGTTCGGCATAGCTGCCAATGACGGCGACTTCTGCGGGGTCGGTATCGTTCACCCACACCGGTAGCGGCGTGCCCCAGTACCTGTCGCGGGAGATGGCCCAGTCGATGTTGTTCGCGAGCCACTCGCCGAAACGACCAGTGCCGACTTCCGGCGGATGCCAGTCAACCGATGCATTGCGTCGCATCATGTCATCGCTGTATTCCGTAGTCTTCACGAACCAGGACGTGCGCGCGTAATAGAGCAACGGCGTATCGCAGCGCCAGCAGTGGGGATAGTCGTGTTCATACTGCTGGACCTTCCACATCGTTCCGCGGCGCTTCAGCTCCTCGATGATCACCGTGTCGGCGTCCTTCACGAACATCCCGCCGACGAGCGGCATTGTGTCGGGGAAGCGGCCGCGGGTATCGACCGGTTGCAGGAATGACAGACCGTGGCGCTTTCCCGCGGCATAATCGTCGGCACCAAACGCCGGCGCCATGTGCACGGTACCCGATCCGTCTTCGGCAGTCACGAAGGATTCACCGACAATCAGCTCATGCTCGCCTTCGGTGTACGCAACCCAGTCGAGCGGTCTGTGGTAGCGCTTTCCTACAAGCTCGCTCCCGCGGAACGACGCGGTGCGCTCCCAGCGGGTTTCGCTGTCCTCGCCCATGAGTGCGCTGACGCGCGATTCCACGAGGATGAGCGACCCCTCGGCTTCGCGCCCGCGACGCACGAGCTCGACGT
>JALYYT010000205.1 GCA_030946285.1 Gemmatimonadota bacterium | reverse complement strand
TGACAAGTTCGTGCAGTGGAGCAAGGACGTCGCGGTGATTCCCGTCATGCCCGCGGTCGTCGCCCTCGATGCCCGCACTCTGCTCGAGAATCAGTATTGCAACACCGTTACGCCGGCGGCCGATACGGCCGTGGCGCAAGCGGGTGATCTCGACTCACCGCTTCGTCAGTTATCCGCAGGCGCGGACATGGCGTTGCTTCCATCGTTCCGGGCCGCGTCCGGGGACATCGCGATGACGGTCGTTGTCGGCGCTGACGGATTGCCGGAGCTTCCGACGTTAAGAGTGACCAAGGGGACCGTCTCACCGCTCGACGCGCAGGCTTACGTTGCAAGCCTTCGCTTCGCTCCCCCGATGGTGCACGGCAAGCCTGTGCGGGCGCTGGCACAGGTTGGAATAATGATCCGCGTGGAAGTCCGCCGCGTGCAATAGTCCGACGAGTTCACGGGTTTCACTACCGCTCCTGATCCTTTTTCCACTTCGCGATCTTCGCGTGGTCGCCTGACAGTAGAATCTCGGGAACAAGATGCCCGCGGAAGTCCGGCGGGCGCGTATAGCTCGGCGCACTGATTCCACGCCCATCATAGAACGAATCGCCGTACGCACTCTCGAGATCCGACATCGCGCCAGGAAGAAGACGTGCCGTCGCGTCAATGATTGCCAGAGCGGCAACCTCGCCGCCACTCACCACGAAATCACCGAGTGACAGCTCTTCGGTTGCGAGATGATCCGCGACGCGCTGGTCAACATCCTTGTAGTGGCCGCACAGCAGCGTGAGCTGCTCTCCGGTCGCGAAGCGGATCGCATCGGCCTGTTCGAAACGTCGTCCGCGCGGTGACAGCAGAACGATCGGAGCCGTTGCGCCGAGCGACTCGACAGCCTCGAAGAAAGGATCAGGTTTCATGACCATTCCGGGCCCGCCGCCGTACGGGTAGTCGTCAACTGTGCGATGACGATCGTGCGTGAAATCGCGGAGATCGACGACGTTGTATTTCACCGAACCGGCGGCGGCGGCGCGCGACGGGATGCTGAGACCGAGTGGCGTCGTGAAGAAGTCGGGGAATATGGAGACGACGTTGATGGTCAGCATGAACGCGCCGTCATTCAAACAACCCCGACGACATCTCGACCGTCACCACCCGTGCATCAAGATCCACTTCACGTACCACCGACGGCCGATACGGCACGAGCACGTCCCCGCCCTCACGCTTCACTTC
Source organism: Gemmatimonadota bacterium (assembly GCA_030946285.1). GTDB lineage: Bacteria > Gemmatimonadota > Gemmatimonadetes > Gemmatimonadales > Gemmatimonadaceae > Fen-1247. The sequence goes on along the minus strand of JALYYT010000205.1, from coordinate 8,629 downwards.
GAGCGTCAGGCCCTGCGGCAGTTCGTAGAGACCTGTGACGTCGCCGATCACCGTTCCATCTTCGCCCCGCACATGCATGCCGATCAGATCGTGCATGAACACTTCGTTGTCCGCCGGCGGTGTTATCTCGCTCGCAGGAACGAGCAAGTATCGCTGGCGCCACGACTCGGCCGCGGTTCGGTCCTGAATCGCGTCGAACTTGACGATGAGACCGCCACGAAATGGCGATGCGCCTTCAACGTGCAGCTCCTGACGACTGAGGGGATTGCGCCGGTCGTCGGGATGATTCGCGATCTCGCCCTGAATAGTTCCCGCGAACACGCGAGCGCCTGGCGCGAAGATGCGATCGGGCTCGTCGGTGAGCAGCTCGACGGTCACCTCCCCGCGAATTCCCTGCGGCTTTCGGACGCGTCCGATTATCGAGTACGTCGTGGCGTCCGTGTCTGCTCTTGTGGAGTCTGGCATCATTGAAAAAAGCAGGGCCGGCTGTGAGGCCGGCCCGACAATTTCTGCATCAGAGCCGGCTTCAGCCTTCGGCCGACTCTTCCGAGATCGGAATCACGTTGGACAGATCCGGCTGCTCGGACGCTGCCGGCGAGCTGGACGTGACCTTGCGGCCGGTACGTGTCTCGTGACGGCGCTTGAGCACACCCGCGCGGCGGAGCAGCGAGCGAACCGTGTCGCTCGGCTGAGCGCCCACGTTCATCCAGTAGTTCGCGCGATCCTCATTCACGTTCAACCCGCCTTCTGTCTGGCGCGGCGCGTACTGACCGATGATCTCGATGAACTTGCCATCGCGCGGGCTCTGCGAGTCGGCGACGACGATACGATACACGGGAGCCTTCTTGCGCCCGATGCGGCGGAGACGAATACGAACCATTTACTACTCCAGACGAGGTTGCGGGTGGAACGCCGGACTCATCGCGACCACGGGATTTCCCGGGCGCATCCGGTACTGGTACAGCTACATGTACAGCCTGAGGAAATTAACGCATCCCGAACATGCCCGGCAGTGCCGGCATCCGGCCGCCGGGCTTGCCGCCCATCTTCTTCATCATCTTCTGCATGTCACGAAACTGCTCCAGGAGCCGGTTCACTTCCTGAATCGTGCGCCCCGAGCCCTTGGCGACCCGTGCACGGCGTGACCCGTTCAAAAGCCCGGGATCGCGGCGCTCGGCGGCCGTCATCGAGAGGATCATCGCTTCCACGTGCTTCAACCGTTTGGGCTCGCTCTTCATCTGCTTGAGCGCTTTCGTATTCACGCCCGGGAGCATTTTCAGGATCCCCTCGAGCGGTCCGAGCTTCTCGATCTGCTTCATCGCAGTGAGAAAATCCGCGAGGTCCATTCCTTCCTTGCGTACCTTCTTCTCGAGCTTCTTCGCTTCGTCCGCGTCGAACGCACCCTGCGCCTTCTCGACGAGTGACAGCACGTCGCCCTGCTGCAGAATTCGCCCAGCCATGCGCTCCGGATAGAAATCCTCGAGCGCGTCGGACTTCTCGCCGACACCGATGTACTTGATCGGCTTCTTCGTGATGCCGTAGATGGATAGCGCGGCACCACCGCGTGCGTCGCCATCCATTTTCGTGAGGATGACGCCGGTGACATTGAGCGCCTTGTCGAAGCCTTCCGCGATTCGCACCGCATCCTGTCCGGTCATGCCGTCGGCGACAAGCAGGATTTCCGTGGGGGAAATCTCCTTCTTCAGTCGCTCGAGCTCCTGCATCATCGATTCGTCGATCTGCAGACGTCCGGCAGTGTCGACGATCACCACACGGTCGCGCTCGCGCTTGGCCTGCTCGATTCCGGCTCGCGCAATCTTCACAACGTCCTGCGTGGTGCGATCCGCATACACGGGAACGTCGAGCTGCTTGCCAAGCGTCTCGAGCTGGTCAATCGCTGCAGGCCGGTAAACATCGCACGCGATGAGACGCGTGGCGCGCCCCTCCTTCTTCAGCTTGAGCGCGAGCTTGCCCGCGGTCGTCGTCTTGCCGGAACCCTGCAATCCGACCATCATCACCACGGTTGGCGGAATGGACGACAGCTTGAGCGGTTCGCGACGCTCGCCGAGCATCGCGGTGAGCTCTTCATACACGACCTTGATGAGCTGCTGCGCCGGTGAGACTGACTTTAGCTGAGTGATTCCGATCGCCTTGGACTCGACGCGCTCCAGAAATTCGCGCGTGAGGCCGAAGGAGACGTCGGCTTCGAGAAGGACTCGGCGCACCTCGCGGAGGCCGTCCTTGATGTCGGATTCTGTGAGAACGCCACGGCCGCGAAGCTTGGCGAAGGTGTTCTCGAGTTTGTCGGATAGTTCTTCGAACATGTCTGGAAGATAATGCCGGGGGCCTGCGGTTACCCCGCCGTCCGTGGCACAACAGGTTTGGCGTTCGAGAACTCACGCGCACTGTCCGGACCTTCCCAATAGGATCATTTGAGCCCATATTCCAGATCAAGTGATCCTCGATCGAAAGGAGCACCAAATGGTCAGCAGCACCGCGGTCGCCAAGGTGATGGGGGGCCAGAGCGTTCTGAAAATGAGGGTGCACTCCCCCGCGGACCTCGAGCGGCTGGTGAGCAACGGCCTGCCGGTCGGCGTCGTGGAGCACACGCTGGCATATGTCATCGAAGATCCGTTCACTCGAAAGCGCATCAGGAACGCGCTCATTCCGCCGGCCACGCTCAAGCGGCGCAAGATCCTCCTGTCGCCCGACGAGAGCGCGCGCATCGAGCGGGTCGCGCGCGTCATGGCTCTCGCGGAATCAGCGTGGGATAGCCATCCGGACGCGCAGCGCTTCATGACGACTCCTCATCCGCTTCTGGAAGGTCGCACGCCGATCGACGTCGCCGAGACGGATCTCGGTGCGCGACGGGTGGAGGACGTGCTTGCCGCGATCGAATATTCGCTTCCCACCTGACGCCGCCGAGCAATGGCGATTACAGCCTACCGCGTGTGCAAGACGCGGCACGCACCGGACGACGGTAGCGGCGCCGCGCGTGTCGGCGGACGCTGGAACTCGCCGGGACGCGCGGTCATTTACTGCGGCGTATCACAGGCGGGGGCGATGCTCGAGATTCTCGCACACGCCAACCGCATAAAGCTGCCCGGCACACACCACGTCGCGACGTTCACGATTCCCGAATCGCTCAGCACGGCTACTGTCAATCCGGATGCGGTCGCGGGCTGGGACGCTCCCGGTTCGGAGGTCGCGCGGAAGATCGGCGATGCATGGCTGGAGCGCGGTGAGAGCGCGGTGCTGTTCGTTCCGTCGGCGATCGCGCGGCCGTATGAGCAGAATGTAGTGATCAATCCAGTGCACGCTGATTACAAGAAGCTGGTCATGAGCCAGCCCGTTCCGGTAATCTGGGACGAGCGGTTGTTGGTCGTGTAGCGCACGGATCACTGTACGCCAATGATCGCCAGCTCCAGATTTCCATCCGGCACCTGTCACATCCCTCGCCCGTCGCTCTAGATTCCCTCACATGCCCAAGCCGCAACGCAAGGAAGACATCCTCCGTTCGGAGCTGCCTCCATCGCTTCCGCTGATGGCGCTCCGCTCGACCATTGTGTACCCGCTCGGCACAATTGCCGTGCAAATGGGCGCGCCCGAGAATCTGGCTCTTCTCAAGGCGCACGAGGAGCCCGGCCTGATCGTCGCACTCGTGGTAGCGACGGGTGATCACGATCACGACGCAGACCTCGGACGTTTCGTGGGACGCGTCGGCGTCGCGGCACGCATTCACGAACGCATCAATCTTCCGGGCGACACGGTTCAGATCACGCTGCAGGGTCTGCGCCGCATCGTGATCGACGGGATCGTGCAGACGGAGCCGTATCCTGAAGCACGCGTGAAGGCTGCGCGCGAGATCTCGCCCGATGCGATCGAGGTCGATGATCTCGTCACGCGTGTTGCGGCGGCCGCCGAAACGCTGGCGGACCTGATTGACCGCATTCCTGATGAAGTGCCGGCGATCCTCAAGATGAACGTCTCGGATCCCGGCCGCTTTGCGGATCTCGCGGCGACGAACATGAACTTCCGAATCGCCGACAAGGACGAGGTGCTGCAGCGGCTCGACATCGGCCAGCGACTTCGTTTCATTCTCACGCGGCTCGAGCGCGAAGTTGCGCGCGCGAAAGTCGTCGAGGACGTCAAGCGGCAGACGGAAGTCAAGATCGAGCAGCACCAGCGCGAGTTCTACCTGCGCCAGCAGCTCCGCGCGATCCAGGCGGAACTGGGTGAAGCGGATCCGGGTGAGAAGGAGTCGGCGCAGCTCCTGCGACGCGTGGAGGAGGCGAACCTCCCAGAGCGCGCGCTCGCCGAGGCCAAACGCGAGACGGAGCGACTGCGCATGCTCTCGCCTGCGTCGAGCGAGTATCAGGTAATCCGGACGTACCTCGACTGGGTGCTTTCCCTGCCATGGAATGCATGCACAGGCGCGGGCCAGATCGAGCTCAAGACGGTGGAGGAAGCGCTCGATTCGCGACATTACGGTTTGAGCGACGCGAAGGAGCGCATCATCGAGTACCTCGCGGTTCGAAAGCTCCGCGGAGTCGAGCACCACGGTCCGATCCTCTGTTTCGTCGGACCTCCCGGTACGGGAAAGACGTCACTCGGCGAAGCGATAGCGACTTCGATCGGGCGGCAGTTCTACCGCATTTCGGTGGGAGGTGTGCGCGACGAAGCGGAGATCCGCGGGCACCGGCGCACGTACGTCGGCGCGATGCCGGGCCTGATCATCCAGGCGTTGCGCAGAGTGTCAGTGCGCGATCCCGTGATGATGATCGACGAGATCGACAAGATGACGCACGGCGGTTCGTCGGGTGATCCGACAGCTGCGATGCTCGAGGTTCTCGACCCGTCGCAGAACAAGACGTTCGTGGACCACTATCTGAATCTGCCGTTCGATCTGTCGTCGATCCTGTTCATCTGCACCGCGAACAACCTCTTCGACATCCCGCCTGCCCTACGCGACCGGATGGAGATCATTCGCATCTCCGGCTACACGGTCGAGGAGAAGGTGGAGATCGCGTGGCGGTATCTGCTGCCGCGCCTGCTCGAGGATCACGGCATCAGCGACAAGGACATCCAGTTCACGGACGAGACACTCGCGTTCATCGCGAACCGTTACTCGCGCGAGGCGGGTCTGCGCAATTTCGAGCGTAATCTCGCCTCCATCATGCGAAAGCGCGCACGAAAAAAGGCGGAGGGCGAGGAGGGCGCGTGGATTGTCGATCTCGCCATGGTCAACGAAGTGCTCGGCGTTCCGCGATACAATCTCGAAGAAGCGGAGATGGAACCGGAGATCGGCGCCGTCACCGGCCTGGCGTGGACCTCAACCGGCGGCGATCTGATGCAGATCGAAGCGCTGCGGATGCCCGGCACCGGAAGACTCATTGTCACCGGACAGCTTGGCGACGTGATGCGAGAATCGGTTGACGCGGCGTACTCGTACGTGCGCGCCCGCGGCAAGGCGCTCGGGATCGGCGCCGATGAGTTCAAGGACACCGACGTTCACATCCACTTCCCGGCCGGCGCCATTCCCAAGGATGGTCCGAGCGCTGGCGCTGCCGTGACGCTGGCAATTGCGAGCGTGCTGAGCAGACGACCGGTTCGTCGCGATCTCGCAATGACCGGTGAAGTCACGCTGCGCGGGAAGGTGCTCGAGATCGGCGGAGTGAAGGAAAAAGTGCTCGCCGCCTATCGCGCGGGATTGCGCGAGGTGATGATGCCGAAGAACAACGAGAAGGATCTCCGCGACATTCCTGCCGAAGTTCGTGCGGCGATGAAGTTCACCTTCGTCACGAGCATGGACGACGTATTGCGCGAAGCGCTTCTTCCCGCACCCGAGACTCCGCTCGCCGACGCGTTGTCAGAGCCGGACGCTCCGCTTGACGTTGCGGAGCTGGCAGACGTGATGTCAAGCGTGAGTCCCGGCGTAACGCCAGAAGTGGCGTCGTCCGAAACGGCACCGGAGTCGATCTAGCGGCCGCTTTCCTGCGCGGGGTTACTAAAGGGCTCGCGTCAGGGCGTACAGCGCGAGTCCGACCATTCCGCCCACGATGGTTCCGTTGATGCGCACGAACTGCAGATCGCGCCCGATCTGCAGTTCTATTCTCCGCGATGTCTCCTGCGGATCCCAGGCGCTCACAGTTCCCGAAATAAGCTGCGATATCTCGGCGCGCGATACGTCCACGGCGGCGAGAACAGCCTGGTCTATCCATCCATTCAGTTTCGCTGCTAGCACGGGATCGGCGAGCGCGTTTCGCGCCAGCGAAGATATCGCGACTTCAAGCCCGCCACCCTCGAATTCCGGATCCTCGGCCCTGGTCGCGTATTCACCGAGCTTGCGCTTGATGTCGGACCATATCGTGCCGAGGAACTCACGCGTTGCGGCGTCGGCCAGAATCTCGCTCTTCAAGGCCTCTGCGCGCGCGATGGTTTCCGGCGACGTCTGAAGTCGGTCAATGAAGCGCTTCACCGCTTCGTCGAATCGGTGGCGCAACGGATGGTCGGGGTCGGCGCTCACCTCCGCCAGAGTGCGGCCGATGCCGGTGACCACGCGATCCGAGATGCGACGGTCAACGGCGTTGGGCACCCACCACGGTGTCTGCTCCTGCACCTTCTCCCGGATGAGCGAGTCGTTGGCCTCGGTAGCACGTGCCGCGAGTTCGAGTGCCTCATCGAGCAACTCCTGGTGCCGGCCATCCACGGTCAGCAACCGAAGCGCCCGGCCGAGGAGTGGCGCTACGTGAACGTTCTTCAGGCGATCACCGGCCGTGCGCTCGAGGAACGACTGGACATCCTCGTCCTTGAGGACAGCCGCAGCCGATGTCAGTGCGTGCGCGGTGACACGGGTGACGCTCCGCGCGTTCGCGGGCTCCGATAGCCAGAGCGCGGCGCGCTCGCCGAGCCGAAGCGAGGCGAGCTTGTAGGCGACAACCGTGCGGTCCAGAAAATTCTGCTGGACGAAGTTCCCGAGGGCACGCCCGATTCGATCCTTGCGGGCGGGTACGATTGCGGTGTGTGGAATCGGGATGCCAAGCGGGTGGCGGAACAGCGCTGTGACGGCGAACCAGTCGGCCACGCCACCGACCACGGACGCTTCCGCGGCGGCCCGGACGTATCCGAGCCAAACCCAGTCATGGTTCTGCTGAAGCACGAGCGTGACCACAAAGGTGACCGCTGCGGCGACGAGCAGGAGGAGCGCGAAAAGCTTCATTCGCGACAGGCGCTCGCGCTTGAGAGCCTCGTCGGCTATCGGCGGCGCGGCTAGTCGCGGAATGTCGCCACCGACTGCCCGGCTGGTTGTCGGATGCTTCTGCGTCGTCACGTGTGAATTCTAATTGCGCATGCTACCGAGCGTATCACAATTATTGACATCTGCTGTTTATGGAGTCTGCAACTCGGCACGTCAACGGCCGGCGACGCACTGCGCGGATTTCCGGAAATTGTGGCCGGTTGCTTGCAGCCGCACGCGTCCAAACAACATGGCGTCCGCGGCAATACGATCGTATCCGCGGCCCATCCCTGATCCGGGACATGGCAGACGTACTCGTGCAATTCGATGAGCCGCAGTCAAGCGCTGACGGTCGATTGTTCATTGCCCAGGTCCTTGGTACCCGGCTCCCGACGGGAATCTGGGAGGCATGGATCGAGTTCCATCCGCGTGTCGGGGGCGATCCGGTACGTACCCGCCGAGAGACGGAACAGCTCTCACGCGGTGATCTCCGCTTCTGGGCTGCCGGTCTCACGCGCGAGCATCTGAGAGCGGCGCTCGAGCGCGCGCTTGATCCGCAGCACTCCGAAAGCATCGAGCCGGAACGAACGCCTGAGGCCGACCCGGACGAAAGCGAACAGATGGTTCTGGACACCAACTCGCTTCGCTTCGGCATTCCGGTGCTCGATCCCATGGCACTTTACCGGCGGTCGGGGGAATACACGCTGCGCCAGGAACTGCGCGCACTCGATGCGCGTCAGCTGGCCGACATCATTGCCGAATACGCAATTCCCGAGATGGATGTCGTGGACCTCGCGCGGACGTATGAGGACGCCCTGGCTGAGCGAATTGTTGTGGGCGTGCAACAGATTGTGGTGCGCGAGCAATTGAACGCACGCTCGGCGGAGACGCTTTCGCGCCAGTAGCAGTCGCACTCCAGAAATTTTATTTCATTTTTGCGCGGCGGTTTTTCCACAATCGCGACGCCCTGAACTACAACTTCGGCTATGGTCCGCCGTTCAATCGCACGTCGCGAAGGGTGGCCGGCACCGCGACTCCAGTGGGTACGTCGACCAGGAGCACGACTGGTCTTCCGTTGACAATCCCTGTAGTGATGGTAACGGAACGCCCGCGCTGCACGGACTGTCGCGCGCTGTCCGCACTCTGCGCGGATCTGTAGAACCCCGCTCCCTGCGCCGCCGAAAGCCAGACGGATGCCCACGCGATCCCTGGACCGCGCGGCGTCTGGAACGTGATGTAGCGGTCTCCGTTCCAGCCTGATGCTGCTCGCGCCGCGTCGTCCACATTGTTCGACTGCTGGTACAGGAAGAGCCGAGTCTCGAATTCGCCCAGGTCATTGCTGTAGGAGGGCGTAAGTCCGCTGATCGGCGCGAACGATACGCGTGTCGGAAC
>JALYYT010000179.1 GCA_030946285.1 Gemmatimonadota bacterium | reverse complement strand
GCAACGGCATCCACATCATCGACCTCCAGAAGACCCTGCGCCAGCTCGAGCTGGCCCAGAAGCTCGTGCGCGAAGTCGTTGCTCGCGGCGACCAGGTCCTCTTCGTCTGCACCAAGCGCCAGCTCGTTCCCATAGTCAAGCAGGAAGCCGAGCGTTGCGGCGCGATGTTCGTGACCGAGCGCTGGCTCGGCGGACTTCTCACCAACTTCCAGACGGCGAAGAAGCAGCTGCGGAAGCTGAAGGATCTCGAGTCGGGAATCGAAGGCGGCGGCGACTTCTCCAACTACACGAAGAAGGAGCAGCTGATGATGACTCGTCAGCGCGACAAGCTTGCGAAGAACCTTTCCGGCATCAAGTCCATGACGCGCCTTCCAGGCCTCATGTACGTCATCGATTCCAAGAAGGAGCGCATCGCGGTCGCCGAAGCCAACAAGCTCGGCATCCCGATCGTCGCACTCGTGGACACGAACGCCGATCCCGACCTGATCACGGTTCCGGTCGCGAGCAACGACGACGCGATTCGCGCGGTCGAGCTCATGACGTCATCGATCGCCGATGCGATCATCGATGCGCGTCGTGAAGCTCCGGTTCGCACCGAAGTCGAGGAGACGGAGTCGTGCACGTACAGCTCCGATCGTGGCGCCGAGCCAGAAGCCGGCGATGAGCGTCGCCGTCGCCGCCGTCCGCGGCGCCGTCGCGCGAACCAGGAAGCGATCGCGGCTCGCCTGAAGGGTGTGCCGGGCGCCGAGGGAGTTGAAGGCGAAGCCGGACCCGGCGGTGATGGCGGCGATGCCGGAGATGCGGGCGATGCTGGTGAGAGTGGCGCGGAAACGGCCGCCGAGTAAAAGCGACCTACCTAACTTGAACGCCGCCGCGGATCACCTCGGCGGCGTTCGTTTGACAGACACCGACAATACAACGATGAGTACACCGATGAGTACAACGATGTTTACAGCCAAGGATGTGCAGACTCTCCGCCAGCGCACAGGCGCGGGCATGATGGAATGCAAGAAAGCATTGGAAGAGATGGGCGGCGACATGGAGAAGGCGGTCGACCACCTGCGCAAGAAGGGAATCGCGAAGGCCGAGAAGCGTAGCGGCAAGCAGACCAGCGAAGGGATTATCGGCAGCTACATCCATCACAATGGCAAGGTCGGAGTGATGGTCGAGATCAACTGCGAGACCGACTTCGTGGCGCGCACCGACGATTTCAAGGAACTGGCTCGCGAGATCGCACTTCACATCGCCAGCGCTGCTCCGGTCGCGGTTGACCGGGACGGTGTATCTTCAGAGCTGGTCGACCGCGAACGCGCTATTTTCGAAGAGCAGGCACGCGCCAGCGGAAAGCCTGAAGCGATCATCCAGAAGATGGTCGAGGGCAAGGTGGACTCCTACTACAAGGAAGTCGTTCTGGTCTCACAGCCTTACGTTCGCGAGCCGAAGAAGACGATCGGCGATCTCATCAAGGAAGCGTCCGCCAAGCTCGGCGAACACATCCAGGTGCGTCGCTTCACACGCTACCAGCTCGGAGAGGAGTAACCCGCTTGTCCGGTACCAGGTTGCGCCGCATTCTGCTCAAACTCTCCGGCGAGGCACTCGCCGGAGACAAGGGCTTTGGTTTTGATTTCGACGTGATCTCCGGCTACGCCAACGAGATCAAGAATGTGGTGGACTCTGGAGTCGGCGTCGGGCTCGTGATCGGCGGTGGCAACATCGTTCGCGGTGCGCAGATATCGCGCATGGGAATGGATCGCGTCGCTGCTGACTACATGGGAATGCTCGGCACAGTGGTGAATGCCCTCGCCATGCAGGACGTACTCGAGCGAATCGGAGTGGACACGCGCGTGATGACGGCGATCCGGATGGAAGAGATCGCCGAGCCGTACATTCGCAGGCGCGCTCTCCGCCACTTCGAGAAAGGTCGCGCGGTTATCTTCGCCGCCGGCACCGGAAATCCGTACTTCTCCACCGATACTGCCGCCGCACTACGCGCAATCCAGATGCGAGCGGATGTGATCATCAAGGCAACGAGCGTGGACGGAGTCTACTCCGCAGATCCCAAGCGCGACCCGAACGCAGTCCTTTACGAAACCATCTCGTACAACGATGTGATGCAGAAGGAGCTTGGCGTCATGGATCAGACAGCCGTGACGTTGTGCAAGGAAAACAGCCTGCCTCTCATCGTGCTCAACATCAACCATCCCGGGGCGGTCATGAAAGCCGTCATGGGCGAACCAGTGGGGACGCGCGTATCATGATCACGATTCCGGACATCGTCAGGGATGCAAGGACGGCCATGGACAAGGCCATCGAGAACTCCAAGCGCGAATTCGGCTCGATCCGCTCGGGCAAGGCATCTCCGAACATGCTCGACACTGTTCGAGTCGAGGTCTACGGGCAGCAGATGCAGCTCAATCAGGTCGCCAACGTCAGCTCACCCGATCCGCGCTCGCTCGCCGTGACCCCGTTCGACAAGGGACAGATCAAGGCCATCGAAAAGGCGATCCGCGAGTCCGACCTTGGGCTGGATCCAAGCACGCAGGGCGGTGTGATACGCGTGCCGCTTCCGTCCATGAACGAGCAACGCCGCAAGGAGCTCGTCAAGGTCCTGCACAAGCTCGCCGAAGACGGTCGCATCGGTATTCGTCACGCCCGCACTGACGGTCGCGACAAGCTCAAGAAGCTGGACAAGGTTTCCGAGGACGAGGTGAAGGTCGCCGAAAAGGATCTGCAGAAGACTCACGATGAGCACATGACCCAGCTCGAGTCACTGCTGAAGGCGAAAGAAGCGGAAATCATGGAAGTCTGACGCGTCACGTGTCGGAGCTTACCAGACGGATCATCTTTGCAGTGATCGCGGCGCCCGCGGGGATACTGTTCATCTATCTCGGCGGTCCGTACCTGATCACGCTGCTCTCCATCATAGCCGCGCTCGGCGCGTGGGAATTCTGCCGCATCGCGCGCGCCGCCGGTGCAGAGCCGTTCACGCCGGTTGCCATCGTGGCGTCCGCTTCTGTGCCGCTGCTCGTGTACGGAGTGCACCTCCGGCTGCTCGCGCTGAACTGGACTGAACTCGTCGTTGCGATCCTGGCTGTCTTCGCGGCGACAGTATTCGCGCGAGGAGTGGACCGGCGGCCGCTGCTCGCGGCGGCGACGACGATCTTCTGCGTTGCTTATGTAGGGCTCATCGCGTACGTGTACGATCTGCGCTTCGACGATTACGTCGTGGACGCGCGCGGTGGGACTGTCCTCGTCATGCTTCCGATCCTGTTGACCTGGGCGACGGATGTCGGAGCCTACGCCTTCGGGCGCATGTTCGGATCGCACAAGCTCATGCCATCGGTGAGTCCGGGCAAGACGATCGAGGGCGCCATCGGCGGCATGCTGCTTTCGGTCGTCATCGGCTGGTTGTACGTACGATTTCTGCTGCATCCGCTGGCACAGCTCGCACTTCTCCCACTCGCGACGGTCGTTTTCGCAGTGTGCATAAGCGCGGTTGCGCAGATCGGCGATCTCGCCGAGTCGCTTCTCAAGCGTGAAGCACGCGTGAAGGACAGCTCGACGATCATTCCCGGACATGGCGGAATACTCGATCGGTTCGACAGTCTGCTGTTCGTGCTCCCGGTGGCCGCGCTGCTGCTGCACGCGATGCTGATACCGGCTCCTGTGTGAAACGAAGTGGTGTAGCGATACTTGGCTCTACCGGTTCGATCGGTACCGCGACGCTCCGGGTCGTGGAGCGACATGCGGACCGCTTTCGGCCGGTGGCGCTCACAGCGTACGAGAATGTCGCGCTGCTCACGCAACAGGCTCGGACTGCGTCGCCTGAATACGTCGGCATCGTCAAACCCAACGCGAATTCCGATCCCGCGTGGGCAACCGGCCCGGACTGCCTGGTCGACGCGGCGACGAGGGCGGACGTCGACGTGGTGGTCAATGCAGTAGTGGGCGCGGCCGGGCTTCGCGCCACCGTCGCCGCGCTTCGGGCCGGCAAGCGCGTGGCGCTCGCAAACAAGGAAACGCTGGTAATGGGTGGAGAGCTCGTTCTCGCCGCATGCGCGGAAGGG
>JALYYT010000173.1 GCA_030946285.1 Gemmatimonadota bacterium | reverse complement strand
TCAGCGAATAGTTCGGAAGGTTGGGAATCAGCTTGGCGAGTGCGTCGGTTTCACCCGGTGTGAAACCGAGTACGCGCCCCACGTCCTTGACAGCAGCGCGCGATTTGAGCGTTCCAAAGGTGATGATCTGTCCAACCGAATCGCGTCCGTATTTCTGGCGTACGTAGTCGATCACCTCGCCGCGGCGCTCGAAGCAGAAGTCAACGTCGATATCCGGCATGGAGACGCGTTCCGGATTCAGGAACCGCTCGAAGAGCAGATCGAATCTGAGCGGGCAGACATTGGTTATCTGGAGCGCGTATGCAACGAGCGATCCCGCAGCGGAACCGCGTCCCGGTCCTACCGGGATTCCCATGTCGCGCGCGGCCTTGATGAAGTCGTACACGATAAGGAAATAGCCCGCGTAACCGGTCTTCGTGATTACGTCCAGCTCGTAGCGCATCCGCGCTTCGACGTCATCCGGGAGCGGGTCGCCATACCTGGCGCGCGCTCCTTCCTCGGTAAGCCTCACGAGCAGCTCGTTCTCGCTTCCGACTCCCTCAGGGAGCGGGAACGACGGAACATGATACGTCTTCCTGAACTCGATTCCTGTTTCCGCGGCGATGCTGAGCGTATTCTCGAGAACATCCGGCCGCACGGGGAAACGTTCGCGCATCTCGTCGGCGTTCTTGAAATACAGCCCCTCGTCGTAATGCAGCCGATTCTCGTCGGACACGGTCTTGCCGAGTCCGATGCAGAGAAGCACATCATGCGATGCGTGGTCGTCGTGCTTGAGAAAGTGCGCATCGTTGGTCGCCACGACCGGGAGGCCCATTTCGTCCGCCAGCTTGAACACGCGCTCGTTGAGCTGCGCCTGCGGTCCGCTGTCGTGAGCCTGAACCTCGAGGTAATAACGTCCCTTGAAGAGCTCCGCGTACCATGCTGCGGCTTCGCGCGCTGCATCCCATTCATCGCCGAGGAGGTGTGTCGCGACCTCGCCAGCCATGCACGCAGACGATACGACGATTCCTTCGTTGAAGCGGGCGAGCAGCTCGCGGTCGACCCGAGGCTTGGAGTAGAATCCTTCGGTATAGCCGAGGGAGGAGAGTTTTACGAGATTCCTGTAGCCGGTTTCGTTCTGCGCGAGGAGTACCAGGTGATAATAGGCGCGCGACTTTGCCTGGAAGCCAGGCTGCGATGTGCCTTCGACACGCGTCCTGGATCGACGGTCACCGGGCGCGACGTAAGCTTCCATTCCGAGGATAGGCTTGATCCCGGCCTTTCTGGCTTTCTCCTGAAACTCCCACGCCGCGTGCATGTTACCATGGTCAGTGATGGCGAGAGCAGGCTGTTCGAACTCGAGGGCGCGGGCGATGAGATCGTCAACGCGATTGGCGCCGTCCAGGAGCGAGTATTCGGAATGACAATGCAGATGAACGAAGGACACCTTCTAAGGATAGGCGACGAACGATGCCGTCAGAAGGGGGCTTGACTCGGCGCACGTCGATCCGCGGGCCACTGATGCTGGCGGCCGCGTTGCTTGCCGGCGTTGCGCTCGCACTTGTCGGGCCTACCGCTTGTTATCTGAGCCGCGGCGCGTGGGAAGAGGCAAAGATCCTTGGTCGCCGCAAGCCGATAGCCGCCATTCTGGCAGACCCGCGAACTGCACCCGCTGTGCGGGCCAAGCTTACGATTGTCGAGGCGGCGCGGAAATTCGCGCACGATTCGCTCGGCCTCAGGACAGGGGAGAGCTTCACCACTTATTCCTACGTGGAGTCCGATACCCTGGTTCTCGTGCTGTCGGCGGCCTATCGGGACCGGCTGGAGCCGTATACGTGGTGGTTCCCGGTGGTGGGGCGGGTGCCGTACAAGGGATTCTTCGACTTCGCGGCCGCCCGGGCCGCGGCGCATGATCTCGAGGCGGCCGGCTTCGACGTTTACCTGAGGCCGTCGAGCGCGTTCAGCACGCTGGGCTTCTTCAATGATCCGCTGCTCAACACGACCCTGCGCGCTGACTCCCTGGATCTGGCCAACACGGTAATCCACGAGCTGACGCACAACACCTATTACGCGCCGGGATCGGTCCCGTTCAACGAGTCCTTCGCGAGCTTTGTGGGCGCCCGGGGAGCAGCCGCGCTGTTCCGGGCTCGTGGAGATTCCGCATCAGCGGCGCGGGTGGATGCCCGTTGGGCCGACGACAAGCTCCTCGGCGTATTCTGGGCATCTCTGAGCCACACGCTCGACTCGACGTTCAAGGCTCACTCGAACGATCGTGCGGCGCGATTGGCGTTGAGGGATTCCATCTATCTGGACGCCAGACGGCGGCTCGTGGATAGCGTTGCGCCGCGGCTGGCGACCATCCCCAGGGCATACGCCGAGCGGGTGCGACTCGACAACGCGGCGCTCCTCGCTCGGCGAGTATACGGCTCCGGACTCGGATTATTCGACGAACTGTGGGAGCGAAGGGGGAGGAATCTCCGGGCCACGATCCAGGACGTGATTTTCGCGGCGCGCCATTCTCCGAGGGACCCGTTCGGCGCGGTCAGAAACGCACATTAGCCAATCAGGCCAGAAACAGTTGCATAAACAGCGTTTTCGCCGGAGCCATTGTGTGGAATTTATTCATTGACAGTTTCTGTTTATACCGTATGATTGGTTTTCCATAAAGAATGCTCAGTACGTAAACGCTCACGGGCCGTACGATCCGTGACACGCCCGCATTTCGGGAAGCTGCGACTCCTCAAGAGCCGACTACCCGTGATGCAGGCTCACGTTCAATACTGTCCGTCAAACCGCAACCCCGTTCCGGGAGGATCCACTTGAACAGCTGGTTCGTCGTAGCGCCGCCGTGGAGTTTTGCATGGAACCCATCTGCAGGGAGAGTGGAATGACGCACAATGGTTTGATGCCGGGATTGCGAAAAGGGTTGCTTGTAGCCGCGATGCTAGCCGTCAGCGGCTTCGTCAAGGCCAGTGCCCAGGTCGTCATCACCGGAAATGTCACTGGCGAACAGGGCCAGAAGCTTTCCAACGCGAACGTGTATATCAACGAGCTGAATGTGTCCGTCGCTACCGACGCGAACGGCCATTACTCAGTGACACTCACTCCGGCACGTCTCAGAGGGGCCACAAGCGTCACCCTTCGCGCTCGCGCGATCGGTTATACGCCGGCCAGCAGGATCACCACCGCCACGTCGCAGACCGTCGACTTCCGCCTGCGGCAGGACGTCAATCGCCTGAGCGAGGTCATCGTCTCTGGTGTAACGGCGGGAACGGAGCAGAAGAAGCTTCCGTTCACCATCACGCGCGTTGATGCAGCGGATCTCACGAGAGTCTCCGCGTCCGATCCGCTTTCAGCACTCGAGGGCAAGGTTCCGGGCGCGAATATCGTTTCGGCGTCCGGACGTCCGGGTGCACCACCCGCGGTCATGCTCCGCGCGCCGACATCCATCGCGTCGTCGGGACGTGGAACCGCGCCTCTGTACGTCGTGGATGGAATCATTCTCGGCGACCAGCTTTCCGCTACAGGCGGCGGTGGTCTGAGCGGGATCAACCCGAATGACATCGATAACATCGAAGTCATCAAGGGCGCTGCCGCAGCGTCGTTGTACGGCGCTCGCGCCGGAAACGGCGTCATCTCCATCACTACCAAGACCGGCAAGGGTGGCGCTGACGGATTCCATGTAGCCGTACGTAGTGAGTATGGCGGAAGCGACATCGAGCATCCGATCTCGATTGCGCAGACGACAGGTATGCGCCTCGATCCGACGGGAACTTTATTCTGTCTCAACGTCTCGGGTAATTACGCACTTCCGGCAGCAACGACGTATGCGTCCAACAGCTGCGCGCGATCCGTGAATTACCAGAGTGTCGCATATTTCATCAACAACTACCCTGACGTCTTCGCGCAGTCGCCTCCGACGTTTCCGGTTGATCCGGGCTCGACGCTTTCCGGTGCACCGCTCAAGAACGTTTTCCAGATTGACACCTGGCCGGGCGTGAACTACAACGCCGTGCAGCAGTTCGTCCAGCCCAAGCCGTATGCCCAGGAGAATTTCGAGATCCGCGGCAAGAGCGGTCCCAACTCGATGTTCGCCAGCGCGAACTACAATCGCACACAAGGTGCGATCAAGTATCTCCAGGGTCTCCAGCGTGCGACCGCTCGTCTGAACGCGAGCCGCTCGACCGACGCATGGACGTTCGATATCACCAGCAGCTTCGCCCACGATACGAAGGACGGCTATCAGGAGGAGGACGGCGGTGCCGCATTCTTCCGTCTGACGCGCACTCCGCCAATCGTGAACCTTGACGCGGTTGACTCGTTCGGTCGCCTCTACATCCGTCCGAATCTGCAGGGCGGTGGCTCGCAGAATTTCAACCCGCTCTACGAGCTGCAGAATTACGCCCAGACTACTGCAACGAACCGCTTCACCGGCGGATCCAACGCGCAGTGGCGCCCGATGTCCTGGCTTTCGATGAATTTCAATTTCAGCTACGATGGAACCGCCGCGACGGCAATCTCGTTCCGCGACAAGGGCTATCGTACCACCACGGGACCGGCGGGTACGACCAACTCGGGATTCCTCGCGCGTACTGCCGAGGCTCAGCAACAGTACAATGCGAGCGCGGACATCACCGCCACGCACACGTTCCTCGCGGATTTCAACACGCGCACGAGCGTGCGGTATCTCTTCGACCGGACAGATTACAACTACCAGGGCCTGTTTGGTAACTGGCTCGGCGTAGTGGGACTTCCGAATGCGGCGAATATCGGTTCGTCGCCGTCGGGCACGCCGTCCCAGACTGTCGCGTCCTCGCTGACCACGGTTCGTGGACTCGGTTACTATCTGAGCGAGTCGATAGACTGGAAGGACCGCTACATCGTCGACGCGCTCGTTCGTCGCGACGCAAGCTCGCTCTTCGGGTCTGGACACCGCTGGTCAACGTTCGGCCGCGGATCTGTAGCCTGGCGCATCTCGCAGGAACCTTGGTGGTTCGTTCCTGCGCTCGATGAACTGAAGCTGCACGCGTCGGTTGGATCGGCGGGCAACCGGCCCGCGTTCGTATCACAGTATCAGACGTATGCGCTGTCGTCGGGCCTCGTCGGCAATGCGGTCACGCTCGGCAACGCGCAGTTGCGTCCCGAGACTGTGGTCGAGACGGAGCTGGGCATCGACGGTCAGCTGTTCCACAAGATCGGTTTCGGTCTCACGTCGTCCAAGTCGGATGCGCGCGACCAGATTCTGCTGGTGCCAGTGGCGTCATACTACGGCTATTCACAGCAGTACCAGAACGCCGGTACTCTTGCCGGGCGCTCGTTCGAGGCGTACCTGAACATCCCATGGATCACCACGAAGGATTTCAGCTATGCGACACGGTTCAGCTACGATCGGGCAAAGTCGAAGATCACCAAGCTGAATGTGCCGCCGTTCACAGCCGGCGCTGCCGCGCAGGGTACGGGCGCGCTCTTCTTCGTCCGCCAGGGCGAGACCTACGGAACATTCTACGGCCGCAAATTCATAACGAGCTGCAGCGAACTTCCGACCGCCGCGCAGGGCTCGTGCGGACCCGGCAAGGACTTCCAGGCGAACAGTGATGGCCTGATCGTCTGGACCGGAGCCGGAAACACTGCCGCCGATGGTATCACTAAGAATCTCTGGCAGGCACGCCTGCCGCTTAACAGCCAGTTCTTCTCGGCCTCAGCCGGCGGTGACGCAAGCCACTTCAACACAGCTCAGATCGTCAACTATGGCATGCCGATGGTTCAGCGTGACTCCACAGGAGCCGCGAAGATCGTCGCTCTCGGACATGCACTTCCGAATTACCGCTGGAGCGTGGGCCAGACCGCAAGCTACAAGCGCCTGAATGCCTACGCGCTTCTCGACGCATCGAAGGGTCGCAGCGTGTACAACCAGGGTCGTGGATGGGGATTGCTAGACTTTCTCTCCATAGACGATCAGCAGAGCGGCAAGGGCGTCGATACCGCCAAGCCACTCGGCTACTACTACCGTGCCGCGCTGCCAGACAACGGCTCCGGAACGGGTGGTCTGTACGACATTCTTGGACCGAACAGCGTTATGACTGAAGACGCCAGTTACGTCAAGCTGCGCGAAGTCACGGTCGGCTACCACATCGGCGCTTTCGGCCGGCTCGGTGGCGACTGGTCAATAGCTGGTACGGGGCGCAACCTGAAGACCTGGACCAAGTACAAGGGCTTCGATCCGGAAGTCGGATTTGGAGCGGTGTCCGGTCAGGGCGGCGCGAACGCAAATTCGCCGGGCTCGGCGGTGCTCAACGCTGTTGACGCATTCCAGTTCCCGAACCTGCGCACGTACACGATCTCTCTGTCCACGAGTTTCTAACAAACCGCGAATTCCCGACGGGCCCGTCCCGTCGGGATACCAATGAGGAGATAATGCGAAAGCTGTTCTATATCGCTGTCGCGGTGACAGGTCTCGGCGCTTGCGCCGGAGATCAGATCGTCGCACCAAACCTGAACAACCCGGACGTCTCGCGAGTACTCGCGCGTCCGGCCGACCTCGAGTCGGTCATCGGAAACTCGTTCGGCTCGGCGTACGCAGGTGAGCTGGGCGGAATCAATACCGGCGGCATCGAGCCGGCAATGTTGACGATGGCATTCGAGAACTC
The DNA here is from genome assembly GCA_030946285.1 of Gemmatimonadota bacterium. GTDB lineage: Bacteria > Gemmatimonadota > Gemmatimonadetes > Gemmatimonadales > Gemmatimonadaceae > Fen-1247. Next base: position 9,837 of record JALYYT010000173.1, on the reverse strand, counting down.
TTCGTCACTGGCGAACGATGCGCTCGGGCCGCGCGGAAGCATCCCGCGTGCTGGCATCGCGAACAACAGCACGGATACGTACGCCGGGAACAACGCGTACAACTACCAGGTGTCTCAGCGCGCCGCCCGTACGGCAGCCAACGGACTGGCGCAACTGAACCTTCCCAACTACACACTTGGGAGCAAGTGGCAGGATTACCGCGCGCGCGCCTTCGCGTTCTTCGCGATGGGCTATGCGAACGCCACAGTAGCGATGGCGTATGATTCGCTTTCCATCGTGACCGAAAGGGACACCATCGGCAGTCCACCGACCAAGTTCGTTGGTGGCGTAAATGCGATGCCGACCATTCTGACGCAGCTTGACTCGGCGATCGCAGATGCGAACTCAGCGATTGCACTCGGGTCGGCCCCATCCGGCGCGGGCGGCGGACTCGGATTCACGCTTCCCGGTACCTGGGTGAACGGCAACGCCTTCACGGCGACACAATTCATCCAGATGGTACGCGGGTTCAAGGCTCGCTTCCGCGCCGACGTTGCGCGCACTCCGACCGATCGCGCGGCCGTGAACTGGGCTCTGGTCATTGGAGACGCAACCAACGCGCTGCCAACGGATCTGAACATCCAGATGACGGTGCCAGCGCCATGGCGCGTTGACGACGAGCAGCATTATCTGTTCGACACATGGGCGCAGCAGAGTCCGATGATCATCGGCATGGCGGACAGTGTCCGTGCCGGCTGCTCGGCAGCGAATCAGGGCGATCCGAACGCAGGCAACTGCTACGACGCATGGCTCGCGACCTCGCTTGGCAGCCGGTATGCCTTCCTGATCCAGACCGCTGACCAGCGGTTCCCCCAGGGAACGACGCGCGCTACGCAGCAGAACAATTCAGGCGCAGGTACTGCACAGCAGCCACCGCGCACGAACCTTTACTTCCGCAATCGCCGCTCGAGCGATCCGTCCGGCGATCCGTGGACACTTTCCCAGTATGACTTTTACCGCTTCCAGCTGTGGAACGACGCTGGACGCAATGGAGTGTATCCGGTCCTGACGCGAGCTGAGCTCGATCTGCTCGCCGCCGAGGGCTACATAAATACGGGAGACTTCGCGAGCGCGTCGACCCTGATCAACAAGACTCGTGTAGCAAACGCCAAGCTTCCACCGATCACGGGCATCACGAGCAAGACGCAGCCGATAGCCACGGGTGTCGCGGCGAACTCGTGCGTCCCGCGTGTTCCGGCCTCGCCGGATTTCGCTCACGCCGTTTGCGGAAACATCTTCGAGGCGATGAAGTGGGAGAAGCGAATGGAGACGGCATACACGCACCTTGGTGCGTGGTACCTCGACAGTCGTGGCTGGGGTGATCTGGCGCAGTTCACCGCGCTCAACTGGCCGGTTCCTTACCAGGAGACCGATGTACGTGGTCTGAAGTCCTGGACCACCGGTGGTGCGGGCGGCAAGGATTCCGCTCCGCTCGGAACTTACGGCTACTAGTAAGGGCTGAATGAGCTCATCGACCATTGTGAACAGGCTGCATGCGGCAGCCGGATGCGTGGCGCAAAGGGCGCCACGCATCCTCACGGCGGCAACGGCGTCCCTTGGTGTGGCTTGCCTCATCATGACGACCGCGTGCTACACCTACGAGGTGAAGGCTCCTACTGACATAGTGGCGGGCCAGCACATCGAAGTGGTTGTGAACAACATCGGCCGGGTAGCCGTCACAGCAGATCTTGGTGAAGACGTAGCAAAGATCGACGGGGACTTCGTTTCGCTCACCGACAGTGTTCTCAAGATTCGCGTGACCGAGATGAGCTTCCTCAATGAATCCACCAGCGAGTATCCGGGAAGCGTCATAAGCATCCCGCGACTCGGTGTTGTGAGCGTCAGCACCAAGCAGTTCTCGCGGTCCAAGACAACGATTGTCGCTGTTGGGCTTACGGCTCTGGTGGTCGCGCTGATTGCGACCATCGGCATCGGCGGAATCGGGGGCTCGTCCGGTTCCAAGGACTCCAACGGTGGCACCGTCGTTCAATGACATCCCAGTTTACCCTTGAAGAGGAACACTCAATGAAAGTTTACCGTCTGCTTCCCGTGGCGCTCGCTGCGCTGTTTGCGGGATGCTCCGGCGACACTGTGTCAACGCTGGTCACGCCAGCGCCCCACGCCGCGATTCGATGGATCAACGCGGTCCCTGACACGATGCCGATGGATTATCGCGTTGTAGATGTCGTAACCAACGCCAACGAGCCGAACATCGCGTATCGTGGCTCAAGCGGCGCCTACCGCCAGGTACCGCCAGGGCAGCACCACATCCGCGTCTTCCCCTCCGGAAGCACGGCGGCTGCCTGCAACGGCCCGTCGGTCGTGAGCCAGATTCTGCTCGACACGACGCTGACCTTCAACGTCAATCATTACTACACGATTCTTCACGCTGGCTACATGAAGACGGGCGCGTCGCCTCAGCAGCGCCTGATCGTCACGGACGATGCATTCCCGGCGAACGCTGCCGGCAAGATCAACATTCGCATCGGCAATGCGTTCGCCGGTGCGTCCGACGTGTTCGTTACGCCTGCCGCTGCCGCCGGCGGCGCTGTAACTCCGCCTGCGGCATTCTCTGCGCTCGCATTCGGAGCCTACAGTCCGTATACGTCCTTCGCGACTGCTCCAACTACTCCGGCTGCCTCGTCCTACAGAGTGACGGCGACTGGTGCAGGCACAACCACTCCGCTGCTCGCGGATGGGCTCCTGCCAGTCGGAACGCCGGCATTCGTCGGATCGACCACGGTTCCGCCGCTCAACGCCGTAGCGGGAACTCAGCAGGATGGATCGGTGCTCACTTCGATCGTAACGCCACCATCCGGCACGTACACGCTGACCAGCTCAGGCTCTGCATCGAGCTGCCCGGCGGCTGGCACCAAGACAGTCGTAGCAGCAGGTACGACTGGCGCAGTCATCACATTCATCGACAAGAACCCGAGCGATCCCCTGCTCGGTCAATAGACTTCAAGTACGGTCCATCAGGGATCCGCACGAATGAACGACCCCGGCGCTCATTGCGAGCGCCGGGGTCGTTCGTTGGATGGCGCGCAACTCGCACAGCCTGCTCCGAAACGTCCTCGCAGCAGGGCTCTGAGATCGATTGGCGGCCCCGGAAGCGATTTCCCGGAAGTATCCTCGGCCGGTTGGTCATCCGCGCCCAGCGCGACGTGGTGCATCGTCCGGCGCAGGTCAGCATCGATGAAGCGCGATAGCTGAGTGAGCGAATAGTCAGCTCCCCTGCGGCTTCCGTAGGAGCTGAGCGGATGTACGATGCTCAGATGATTTCTCGCACGAGTCATTGCGACGTACATCAGCCGTCGCTCTTCCTCCGTGTCTTCATCGCTCACGAGCGCGCGGGTGGAAGGGAACATGCCGTCTACCGCCGATATCACGAACACCGCGTCCCACTCCTTGCCCTTCGCAGAGTGAACGGTGCTCAGGACAAGCGCGTCGTTCTCGCTCTCTGCGGAAGCTCCCGCGAAGTCCTGCGTCGCGCTCGGTGGTTCGAGGGCGAGCGCCGAGAGGAAGGTGGCACGATCGGGAAAGCCCGCGGCGATCGTCTGAAGCTGATCCAGATCGGCAAGGCGCGGCTCCGGCCTGTCGTAACGCTCCTGCACGATGCCATCGTACATCGAGCGAACGTGAGCGATATCACGCGCGACGATAGCTTCAGCACCCTCCGCCGTTTCGCGCAGCTTCGCGAGCAGGTCCACGAGCGCCGCGTGAGCCGCCCGCGCACGCTGCGGGGGAACGAACGCGCCGAACGCCGCCGAGTTCCAGGCGGCGGAAGCAAGCGCGTCCATTGCACTGCGTGCAGTTGCCTCACCTATGCCCGGCAACAGAAGCAGCAGGCGGTACCAGCTAACTTCGTCCCGAGGGTTCTCCAGCACGCGGAGAAACGCCAGCACGTCCTTCACGTGCGCGGCCTCGAGAAACTTGAGTCCGCCCCACTTCTCGAACGGGATCTTGCGGTTGGAAAGCTCAATCTCGAGGTCGGCCGACATGTAGCCTGCGCGAAACAGAACCGCGATGCCGGAGAGTGCGGTTCCTTCCTCGTGAAGCTCCAGGATTCGGTCGACAACATACCGCGTCTGCTGCGGTTCGTCGCGGGCCGTCACGAGCAGCGGAGGGTTCGCTGCGGCGCGCTCGGTCCAAAGCGTCTTGGCGAACCGCTCTCCGGAATGGGCAATTAGCCGATTACTCGTCGCCAGAATCTGTGGAGTGGATCGATAGTTCCGCTCCAGAGTTACTACGCGCGTTCCCGGAAACTGCACCGGAAACTCGAGAATGTTGCGAATCGTCGCACCGCGGAACGAGTAGATGCTCTGCGCGTCGTCGCCGACGACGGTGACGTTCGAGTGCGCGCGCGCCATGCCGCGAAGGATGCGCGCCTGGAGTGCATTCGTATCCTGATACTCGTCCACGAGAATATGGTCATACAGCCCAGCGATCTCGGCCGCGATCTCGGGACTGGCCTCGAGCAACATCGCCCATAGCAGCAGGAGGTCGTCGTAGTCGACCAGGTTCCGTTCCTGCTTTCGGAGCGTGTAGTCGGCGTAGAGGCGAGTGAAGTCAGGGATGTATTCGATGAATCGCGGATACTCGTCGCGGATGATATCGTCGACCGATATCCCCGTGTTGACGTGCCGCGAATACACGTGATGAAGCGTTTCCTTCTTGGGGAAGCGCTTCGCGCCGCTTCCGAATCCGAGCGCGGCGCGCGAGATCTGCATGAGGTCGGCAGAGTCGCCCTGGTCCATGATGCTGAAGTCCTTCGGCAGCCCGGCGGACGGACCAAAGCGGCGGAGCAGGCGATGGGCCGTAGCGTGGAACGTCCCGCCCTGAACGTTTCGGCTTGCGCTCCCGATCAGGCGCTCGGCCCGCGAAAGCATCTCCTGCGCAGCTCGACGCGTGAACGTGAGCAGCAGTATGCGCTCTGGTCGTACGCCGTTGTCCACGAGGTGGGCCACCCTGTACACGAGAGTCCGTGTCTTGCCGCTGCCGGCACCCGCGACGATGAGCAGCGGCCCGTCTCCATGCGTGGCTGCGGCGTGCTGCTCTGCGTTGAGTTCCTCAGAGAAGTCGCGCTGCCCGCTTGCAGGCGCAACGAACCTGGCACGCGGAGCTATCACCGTGCGCTCATCATTCGACATACCCGAAATATACCCGAAGCTATGCTCGGAGCGGTCCGGTCGGCGCACCAAAGAACCCGTCATCCTCGCCTCCCAAATCCGTCATCCTCGCCTCCCAAATCCGTCATCCTCGCCGAAGGCGTGGATCCACGGCGCGTCACTCTGCTTTGTAACCGTCACGTTGCAGGAGTATATGGACACGCATGCGAGCCCCGCAGACGTTGTTCGCCCAGTCCCGCATGTATATGGACAACCTGCTAAGGAAGTCGAACCGCGCCCCCTTCACGATTTGTCTGCCTCGACCATTTCACGACTGATATGGAGACGGGCGACATGTAGTTCCTCCTGCGACCTGACGGTCAGTATTCGACCGACGCGCCGTGGATCCACGCCTTCGGCGAGGATGACGGATTGGGGAGGCGACGATAACCGACGCGGGACATGGCGAGTCAGGCGCGGGCGCGCCCTCGCGCTACTTCTGCAACGTGACGGTCAGTGTTCGAACGACGCGCCGCGGGTCCACGGCTGCGCCGAGGACGACGATGTTCTGGGTGACGTCCTCCCCGAGAATGAGCCGCTCCAGCGTCAGACTTCCGCTTCAGTAACCGCACGCGCCTCGAGATCGAACAGCTGTGCAAAATGCGCAGCTGACACCGCCGCGACTTTATCGAGCGTGATGCGTCTGTCAGGCGTCTCGTTAGCCATTGAGGTCATTACAACACCGTCAATCCCGCAGGGCGTCATCAGATCGAAATATGCCAGATCGGTGTTCACGTTCAGAGCGAAGCCGTGCCACGTCACCCAGTTTCGTGCGTGCATGCCGATTGATGCGATCTTGCGTCCGCCAGTCCACACTCCCGTGAAACCACTGCTGCGCTCGCCCGGAATTCCAAAGCTCTCGAGCGTGCGAATCAGTGCTTCCTCGACCTGCCGCAGATACCAGTGAAGGTCCAGCTTGTGGCGTTCCAGATTGAAGATAGGGTATCCCACCAGTTGGCCAGGCCCGTGAAATGTCACGCCCCCGCCGCGTTCGACCTCGAACAATTCGATTCCACGGGAGCGCAGATAATCCTCGCTTACCGGCAGCTTGTTGTCCGCCTTGCGCCGGCCGAGCGTGACGACAGGCGGGTGCTCAACCAGCACCAGGAGATCCTGTGCAAGCTCCCCCGTAATCCTCCGCGCCGCAGCATCCCGCTGAAACGCGAGAACCTCGGCGTAGCACCGCTCGCCGAGGTTCAGTACCAGCAACTCGCGTGACGTCATCGACTAGAAGTGCAGCATCTTCCCCATCGTGTCGAGCGTCGCTTCCGCGATCGCCTCGGACAACGTTGGATGGGCGTGAATCGCAAGCTCGACTTCCTCGACGGTGAATTCATTCTCGCGTGCGACTGCGAGCTCGTGGATGATCTCAGTAGCGTGCGCTCCGATGATGTGGGCGCCCAGGATCTCGCCGTACTTGGGATCAGCGATGATCTTGACGAAGCCCTCGGTCTCGCCGGAAGTGCGTGCACGTCCGTTGGCGGAGAAGGGGAATTTCCCGACCTTGTAGGGGATGCTCTTCTCTTTCAATTCGCGCTCGGTCTTCCCGATGGATGCTACCTCGGGGTGACAGTACGTCGCATTCGGGATGTTGCCATAGTTCACGTTGTGCACGTGCTTCTGTCCCGCGAGATATTCGGCGAACACGATTCCTTCACGCTCTCCCTTGTGCGCGAGCATCGGCGGTCCGGCGACATCACCGATCGCGTACACGCCCTTCACGGAGGTCTCCATCCGTTCGTTGATCTTGATGAAACCGCGATCCGTCATCGCGACCTTGAGCTCCTTGATGCCGATGTCCTCGATGTTCGGAGCGCGGCCGGCGGCGACGAGCACCTTTTCGACCTCCACGTCCTGTTTCTTGCCATCGACTTCGGCGCTGAACCTCACCGAGTTCTTTCCGACTTTCACATCGCTGATCTTCGCGCTGGTGAGCAACGTGATGCCGCGCTTCCTGAATGCCTTCGCGAGCTCGACGCCGACATCGTCGTCCTCGAGCGGGAGAAGCTGCTTCGCGACTTCGACCAGTGTCACCTTACTGCCAAATGCTGCGAACACATCGGCGAATTCACATCCGACGGCGCCCGCGCCGACCACGGCGAGTGTCTTCGGAGCCGTTTCCAGCACGAGTGCTTCGTCCGAGGAGATGACGGTGGTCTTGTTGAGCTCGAGTCCCGCCTGAGGGAGACCCTTCACGCGTGACCCGGTCGAGATGCAGATCGCCTTCGTCGCATCGTGCTTCTCTTCCTTGCCGTCCGCCAGCTTCACCGTAACGCTATTGGTGCTCGTGACGCGTCCCGTCCCCCTGATCCAGGTGATCTTGTTCTTCTTGAACAGGAACTCGACACCCTTGGAATTCTGGTTGCTGACTCCGCGGGAACGCGTCATCGCAACGCCGTAGTCGAGTTTCACTTCACCAGCCGTAACGCCGAAGTCGGCACCCTTCTTCACCTTCTCGGCGATGGACGCGGCCTCGAGGAGTGCCTTCGCCGGGATACAGCCCCACAGCACGCAGGTGCCGCCCAGGCCTTCACGCTCCACGACGGCGACGGACAAGCCCAGCTGTGCGGAGCGAAGTGCACCAACGTAACCTGCAGGTCCACCGCCAATGAAGATCACGTCGTATGAAGCCATTGTATTCCCAGAAAAGGTCAGCGCTGATTCAAATTGTGCTTTAGAACACGAGCATCAGCGGGTTCTCCACCATGCGTCGCAACGTCTGCAGGAACTTCGCACCGGTTGCACCGTCAATCACGCGGTGATCGCAACTCATCGTGACGCGTACCCGCTTGCGAACGACGAGCTCTCCATCCACTACGACCGGCTTTTCCTCTACGGCGCCGATCGCGAGGATTCCGGCCTCGGGCGGATTGATGATCGCGGTGAACTGCTCAATGCCGAACATGCCGAGGTTCGATATGGAGAAGGTCGAGCCCATGTACTCTTCGGGCTTGAGCTTGCGCTCGCGCGCACGACCGGCCAACTCGCGCGCTTCAGCCGCGATGTCGGCCAACCCTTTCTCGTTCGCGTCGAAGATCACCGGCGTGATCAGTCCATCCGGTACCGCGACGGCCATGCCGAGGTGCACCCGATTGAACTGGCGAATCGCGTCGCCGGTCCAGTGCGCGTTCACTTCAGGATGCTGAGCGAGTGCCGTTGCTGTAGCCTTGATCAGGATGTCGTTGAACGACACCTTGTACTCTGCGCCCTGCGCAATCATCGCGTCGCGCAGTTCGGCGACACGGCTGACGTCGAATTCCGCCGTGAGGTAGAACGTCGGGATCGGACCGATGGATTCGCCAAGCCGCTTTGCGATTGTCTTCCGCATTTGCGTAAGCGGAATGTCCTGGTAGTCACCCGTCGCGGCGGGGCGGGGTACCGCTGCACCAATCGCATTGGCCGGAACCTGCTCGATATCCCGCTTGACGATCCGGCCACCTGGACCGGAACCGCGAAGCGTACCGAGATCGACGCCGCGCTCGGAGGCGAGCCTGCGCGCGAGCGGCGACGAGCGCGGACGTCCTGACGAACCTTGCTGCGCCCCGTTGTCGCTCAGGTGAGCCGCGGTATCGATGCGCTGATGACCCCTTCGCTCGCGCTCCTGCGGTGGTGTTGACGCTTCGCCCTGTGATTGGCGCGCGGTGGCCGGGATCGACGTAACCCCTTCGAACTCCTTCGACTTCGCAATGACGTCGCCAGCGTCCGCCGGCTGTCCCAGAGGCTGCTGCGACTGGTCGGAGTGAACCGGCGCTGGCGCGGCGCCCTGCACGAGTGCGGTGATGTCTTCGTCGGCCTTGGCAATTACGCCCAGCAGGGTTCCGACTGCGGCGGCGTCGCCTTCGCTGGCGAGACGCTTCCGCAGCACGCCCTCGCCGCGGGCGACAAGCTCCATGACAGCCTTGTCGGTCTCCACCTCCGCGATCACGTCACCGCTCTTCACAGCATCACCTTCGTTCTTGAGCCACTTCACGAGGCGTCCTTCTTCCATCGTGGGTGACAGTGCTTCCATCAAGACTTTTGTCGCCATGATTCCCTCAGTCCTCCATGTACATCACGCGCTTCACCGCCGCGATGGTCTTGGCAGCGTCCGGCTTCGCCAGCTTCTCGAGATTCTTCGCGTACGGCATCGGGACATCGGCCTGGTGCACACGCACGACCGGGGCATCCAGGTCGTCGAAGCACTCACGCTGGATGAAATCCACTACCTGCGCGCCGATTCCGCAGATCTCCCATCCTTCCTCGACTACGACAGCGCGGTTGGTCTTCTGCACCGACGCAGCGATGGCCTCGACGTCCATGGGCCGGACCGTCCGAAGGTCGACGACGTCAACGTTGATCCCTTCCTTCGCGAGCTGATCGGCGGCTTGTAGTGCGACGAGAACCATCTTGCCGAAACAGACAATGGTGCAGTGATCACCCTCGCGCTTGAGCTCCGCCTTGCCGATAGGAACGATGAGATCAGGATTGTCATCGACTTCACCCTTCGTGTTGTAGAGCATCTCGCCCTCGAGCACGACCACGGGATTGTCGTCCCGGATCGCAGCCTTGAGAAGCCCCTTGGCGTCGGCGGGCGTTCCTGGCGATACGACCTTCAAGCCCGGAATGTGGGCGAGCCACGCGTCCCACGTC
>JALYYT010000158.1 GCA_030946285.1 Gemmatimonadota bacterium | reverse complement strand
TTGCGAGAGAGCGGCGAATATACTCGATTGTCCGCTCGCGATCGCCCGCCTTCCCCATGATTGCCGCGCCCAGGTTTGTCGCTCTGGCGTCGTCGGGGTTTAGTTCGAGTCTTTCATCAATAAGTTTGAGCGCCAGCCGGCGGGCTGTATCCGCCTCCGCATCGAGGCCCGTGTCAGCGAGAGCGATGGACAGGAAGTTCGCCGCCAGGAAGTCATCGGGTCTGAGCACTGTCGCACGCTCGAACATTCGTGCGGCATCGGCGCTCCGTCCCTGCGATTTCAAGCCGCGTCCGTAAAAATACGCCGCTTCGTACAGCTTGGGATTGAGGCGCAGCGCAGTTTCGAACTCCTGGTCAGCTTCTTCGAATTGCTTTGTCAGCGACAGCGCGATTCCGCGCGCTACGTGAGCCTCGGCCAGCCCGGGTTCGAGCTCCAATGCGCGCCTGCTCGCGATGTCTGCCTGTCGGAGATTGGACTCCCGCGCGTCCCAGTTGGTGTAGAGCAGCGAGCACGCATCGGCGATTCCCGCGTGCGCGAGCGCATACTCAGGGTCGATCTCGACAGCGCGATTGTACATCTGTCGAGCGTACTCCATGCTCTTGCGGCGCCACTGATGGAAATATTGCTGGCCGCGGAGGTAGTAATCGTACGCCTGCACGTTGACCACTCGCGCCTTCTCGATCGCTCTTTTTTCACCCTCAGTGAGAATCACGCGGAGCGCCTTCACGATTGCCTGCGAGATATCGTCCTGAATGGCGAATACATCTTCCAGCTCCCGGTCGTAGCGCTCCGACCATAGATGATATCCGTCCGCTACGTTCACGAGCTGCGCGGTGATACGGAGCCTGTTGCCCATCTTGCGCACACTGCCCTCGAGCACCGTTGACACCTTGAGCTTGCGACCGATATCGCCGATGTCCTCGTTCTTTCCCTTGAACGCAAACGACGACGTACGCGACGCAACACGCAGTGACTGGATTTTTGTCAGCGCGTTGATGATCTCTTCCGCCATTCCGTCGGTGAAATATTCGTTGTCAGCATCGGCACTCATGTTGGCGAACGGGAGCACAGCGACCGACTTGGCAGTTGACACAGCCTGTTGCGGCATCGTCAGCGTATCCGATGGAGTCACGAGACTGCTGGACGTGAGTGCCTGCGCGAACAACGCAGCCGTCTTGTAACGATCACCCGCGTCGGTCGACATCGCCTTCACCAGCGCATGTTCGACATTCTCAGGCACGCTTGATCGGATCTCGCGGATGCGCTTCGGCACCTCGGTGAATCGCTTTGCGAGGATCGCCTGTGCAGTTGTTCCTGTAAACGGGCGCTGGCCAGACAGCATCTCGTACAGCATGCACGCGAGACTGTACTGATCACTGCGCCCGTCGAGCTGTGCTTCACCGGCAGCCTGCTCCGGACTCACGTACGCAGGAGTGCCGACCATCATCCCGGTCTGCGTCAGCATCGCCGTCTGAGTGCCGGCAGCGCTCACAGCCTTGGCGATTCCAAAATCCATCACCATGGGCTCGCCCTCGTACAACATCACGTTCTCGGGCTTGATGTCGCGGTGCACCACGTTCTGACGGTGCGCGTAGTCCAGCGCCGAAGCGACAGCCAGCGCGTGGTGCACCGCCTCCTCTACCGGAAGCTGCTGCTGACGGTCGAGCCGCTCCCTGAGCGACTCGCCCTCGACGTACGGCATTACATAGTAGAGAAGTCCCTCGATCTCACCGGAGTCGAACAGCGGCAGGATGTGCGGATGATTGAGCCGAGCGGCGACCCGAATCTCGCGGAGGAACCTGTCCGGGCCGAGCGACGCCGCCAGTTCAGGATGCAGCACCTTGAGCGCAACGGTGCGCTCGTGCTTGGTGTCCTGCGCCAGATAAACCGTAGCCATCCCGCCGCGACCCAACTCCCGATCTACTGAATAGGTCGGAGCCAGGATGTCGCGGATACGTTCAATTGCGGGAGTCATTGCCTTGTGAGAGCCGGAATGTACGGAAATAGCGATTGCCTGTCCAGAAATCCGCTGGCGGCCACGCTGGCACGATCACCCTGAGAGCGCGCGACGGCCACGACGAAACTCGCAGAGCGGGCAATTCGACATCGGCTACGAAGACGACGGCTGTCCCAAACTGTCCCAAGCTGTCCCAAGCTGTCCCGGGTGGCGTGCTTTGACAGTCTGGCGAAAGGCACCAGAGGATGATACGATAACGCGTGGAACCCGAGCTCGACGTACTCATCCAGCGCGCTGGGTCCGATCATGCTGCCGCCGATGAACTGTTCGCACTTCTCTACCGCGAGCTGCATCGACTCGCCGAGTGCAATTTGCGGCGCAACAACTCCACCATCACGCTCGGCGCGACGACGCTGTTGCACGAGGCGTATCTCAACATGTCGGGACGTGACGATGTGTCGTTCGCGGACCAGCCGCGCTTTCTGGCCTATGCCTCACGCGCAATGCGCGGACTCGTCATCGATTATGCGCGGCGACGGCGTGCATTGAAGCGCGGACGTCAACTCGAGATCACGCTTGCGGGAGATGAGCAACCATCCCCGGATACTGTCCGACAATCGCAGGATCTGGAGCGACTGGGTGACGCGGTCGACGAGCTTGCCGTCCTCGATCCTGAACTGGCTCAACTGGTGGATCTGCACTTCTTCTGCGGTTTCGCGTTCACGGAGATAGCAGAGCTGCGTGGTTCTTCCGAGCGCACAGTGCAGCGCGACTGGCGCAAGGCTCGACTGCTTTTGCAGCACGCGCTCTCGGACGACGATTCGACAACAGGCGACACGGGACAATCAGGCTGACGACGCTCACTGCAGCGCAGCGAGCAATCTCTCTGCTTCACGCGTCAGTGGATGTGCGGTGCCAGCCCCGTTGCGCAGGCCCACAACCGAACGCGCGAGCGTGATGCGAGCACTGGATGAGTCACCAGTAGCGAGTTGTGCGCGGGCCTCCACAAGACGAGCGTCACCGACATACGCGCTACGCGTCTCGGTGAGCGTATCCACCGTGGCTGTCGCGCGGGCATCGCGCGCATAACCGATCGCTTCGGCGGGGGAACCAAGCGCCAGCGAAGTCTCAGCGGCAAGCATGAGCGCGCTACGGAAGATGGCTTTCCGCTTGCCGCTGAAGTAACCATGTGACCGAAGCACCTGCAACACCAGGGCGTGCGCAGTCGCGGCATCACCCGCGGATTGCGCGAGGAGGGCGTGAAGAATTCGCGGATCCGTCACCTGATCGTCCGTACTCCACGCAGTCTTGTGAGCAGCGATCTCGTCGAATCGGGCAATCGTGCGGCGCGCGTCTTTGATATCACCGACCTGTAGTTGAGCCTGCGCCAGACCAAACATTCCACGCCCTTCCCAGTAAGTATTGTGCTTCCTGGCTGCCTGACCAGCGAGTAATGCGAAGTACTTGCCGGCTGAATCCGCGTGTCCCTCGAACAGGGCGGCATGAGCGTAATGAATGAGCGGCTGCGTCGGGATATCGGCAGCCGAATCATCCTGACCTATTGTCTGAAGCACTCCACGGAGCGAACGCTCGGCGACAGCAGTCTCGCCCAGGATCATGAGCGCCACGGCATGGTCGTGCTGGATGATGGCTCGGGTCGCCGTGCCGCCGCGGTTGCTTCGGTCAAGGATCCCCATCGCGTTCTGGTACGTGGCCAGCGCCTCACGATGTTTTCCCTGCAGATCCAGCGCGGTGGCGAGCGACGAGAACAACGCTACGTAGGCCATGTCACTTGTTGCGCCGAGGCTGTCGCGGATGAATATCGCACGCCGGATTGCAGGTACCGCACGCTCGTGCCGTGGCCCCGCCTCATTCTCGAGATCCGTCAGTATCTGAAGACACCCTGCCTCGACGCGAGGGTTCGGCGTGGCGCGAAGCATTGATTGGGTGCTTTCCATCAATCTCTGCGCGTCGGCGTAACGACCCTCTGTGCGCAGATTGTCCACCATGTCGCAGCGACTCTCGATGAGTGCCCCCCGGTCGCCGGTTGCAGTCGCTAGTGACTCGGCGTGCGCGATCAGTGTGCCGCGAATCCTGCTGTCGCCCAGCTCGGCGTAGCGAGCAGACAACTGGAGGAGAATCGGTGTGAGCAGGCGTGGATCAGCGCCGTACTCCCGCGCGAGTGCAACGCGTGAACGATCGAGAATCTCGTGCATGGTGACAGGCTTGTCGCCAACCTGGGACATGAGTTGCGACTGGAACTCGATCTGAGCGTCGGAGCGCCTGCTTTCGTACAGCGCCGCATCTCGCTGCACCTGTGCCTCCCGCATCTGGACAATCGAGAATGCTGTTGTCGCAATCACCGCTATCGCCGCGACGGTCACTCCTGTCACACTCGTCCGGTGTCGGCGTACAAACTTGCGCGCCCGATACACGACCGAGTCGCGCTGAGCACGGACAGGCTCGTGACGCAGGTAACGGCGAAGATCATCCGCGAACGCACCGACGGTTTGATATCGCAGGCGCGGTTCCTTGTGGAGCGCCTTCGCAAGTACGCTATCAAGATCACCCAGGCCGAGTGGTGCCGCGCGCACTTCCCGCAACGCCCGAAGCGCATCCTGAGGCGTGCGACAACCCACTGCCGTGGGATGATGGCCGGAGATCAACATGTACAGAAGCACGCCGGTCGCATAGACATCTGTGGCGGTCGTGATCGGATCACCCGACACCTGTTCCGGCGCCGCGAATTCGGGCGTCAACGCGCGTGTGGCATCCACGGTGAGCATTCCGCTCGCACCATGAATATCGTCGCTCAACAGCTTGGCGATCCCGAAGTCAAGCAACTTCACCGTGCCATCACTCGTAACCAGAATGTTCGACGGCTTGATATCGCGGTGTACGATCAGGTTCGTGTGCGCATGGCCAACGGCCGCAAGCACGTCGAGCACCAGATGTATGCGCTCCACCAGCGAGAGCCCGTTCTCTTCGGCATATCTGTCAATGCGCAAACCATCCACGTATTCCAGCACCAGATACGGCTGACCGCCAGGAGTCACGCCTGCGTCCATCAGTCGCGCGATTCCAGGATGCGTGAGTCGTGCGAGCATCGAGCCCTCGCGCCGGAACCGTGCCTCTCCACTCGGACTCAGAAGACCGAGATTGAGCAGCTTGACCGCAGCGTATCCTTCGAACTGACCATCGGTGCGACGGGCGAGCCAGACTGTGCCCATTCCGCCCTGACCTAGCTGGCGTTCGAGCGTGTAGGCGCCGAGTTGCAGGCCGTCGAGTTTGGCGCCTACCATCTCCGTGAGAAATCCATGCTCGTCGGCTAGTTGCTCACCTGAGAGGAGCAGTGCGAGGTCTGCAGCCAGTTCCGGCGACTCCTCGCTCAGCGTCCTGAGCCACGACTCGCGTTTCTCCATGGAAAGGTCGAGTGCGTGATCGAGCAGAGGTTCAAGACGTTGCCAACGATCACGATCGATAACCGCCATTATCGCCCTCCAACGGTTGCACGTCCGGGGCAAGCAACCATAGTATGCCGCCCGCAGATCATGCGGACAAGTAAGGACTTGCAGATCCTACCCTTCGGCAAGCATCCCGCTGATTCGGAACCGATGGCGGGTTTTGGCATCGCTTTCCGATTTCGTTATTGGAATAGTCTCGCGATTAATCCGCTACTCAGCGGGCGGCATCGGTCTTTCTTGACCCCTCGCGCCGCATTCGGATCCAGGACCCTGGAGAAAAGACATGAAGCAGCCGTTACTCGTTCCGCCTCCGCGCCGCCGATTCTGGAGAGTGCCGGCCACTGCGGTTGGACTGCTGGTGATACTCTTCGGCTGCACCGATCAATCGGCAACAGCGCCGGTGAGCGTGGCCCCCAACGCTCAGTTCAACGGTATCAACGTATCCGACACCGCCCTGACGCCCGCACTCGTACGCCGGCTGGCGATCCAACGGGGAATTGGTCCGCTCGCCGATCCGCCGTTTGTGCGACCCGCACTCGCCCAGCTCGGACGCGCGCTCGTATTCGATCCAATCCTGAGCGGGAATCACGACGTGAGCTGCGCAACCTGTCACCTGCCGGGATTCGCGATGGGAGACGGCCGGAGCCTGTCGGTCGGCGCCGGTGGCACCGGCTTTGGGCCGGCGCGCGCGCACCCGCAGGGAGTGTTCATCCCGCGCAATGCTCCGCCCGTTTTTGATCTAGCCCAGTTGCGGCACATGTTCTGGGACGGGCGTGTGGAGGAAATCGGTCGCGGGCAATTCCATACGCCGGCGGGCGCGCAACTGACGCCGGCTATGACCCGTGTGTTCGAGTTCGGTGCCGTGTCGGCTCAACCGATGTTTCCAGTTACGTCCCGTGCAGAGATGCGCGGTCAGTCAGGTAATCCACTCGCGAATATCGGGGACGATGATTTCAACGCGATCTGGGCCGCCCTGATGAACCGGCTTGGCAATATCCCGGAATATCAGAGAATGTTCGAGCGTGCCTATCCGGGGAAGCGATTCAAGGACATGAACTTCGCGTATGCATCCAATGCGATGGCCGGCTTCCTTGTTTCGCAACTGTCATTCAACAACTCCCCGTGGGACCAGTTTCTCGCGGGCCGTGACAGAGCGCTTTCGCAAGCGCAGCTCGAAGGGGCACGCACGTTCCTCACACTCAAGTGCTCGATCTGTCACAACGGCCCTACATTGAGCGACGACAAGTTTCACAACGTAGCCGTCGCACAGATCGGACCCGGTCAGGCAGAGGGGCTGCAATTGCGCGATGATTTCGGGCGCATGAACGTGACGGGCAACCCGGCCGACAAGTATCTCTTTCGCACGACACCATTGCGCAATGTCGAACTCACGGCGCCCTATGGTCATGACGGATCGATTGTCACGCTGCAGGCATTTATCGAGCACTACAGCCAATCCGACGTGAAGCTGAAGACGTACGATCCATCGCAGCTCGAGCCCGCGCTTAAGGGGACGGTGCTCGATAACACCGCTGGAGTACTCGCTCAACGGGATACGTTGTTGAACGGGGTGGTGCTGACACCGGCGCTGGTCAACAGTCTCATGGCGTACATGACCGCGCTCACGGATCCCGCTGCGCGAAACTTGTCGAGACTGACACCGAAGAAAGTGCCGAGCAGGTTGCCGTTGATGTCGCAGTAGGGTTTAAGACTGTCATTCCCGCGAATAGCGGGAATCCACCTGCAGCCGCTGCACTTTTTGAATCCTTCCTGGCGACAACGGTGCGCGTCACGTTGCCCCTGTCCAGTTAACAACCGTCAGAGGCGCTGCTATGCGTGCGTAATGGCGTGTATTGTTCGTCACAAGCGCCGCTCCCAACGAAAGCGAGTGCGCAGCAATCATCATGTCCAGCTCACCTATCGGCTGGCCGGACATGACAACTTGATGCCGAATGTCGGCGTAGTAATCGGCCGCGTCGCTATCCCACGCCAACACTCGCACGAGTCGCAGGAACTGGCGGACACCAAGCTGCAGCCGGTGGCTTTCGGGGAGCCGCTTGAGCCCGTACATCAATTCGGCGCGTGTTACCACCGACACACACACCATGCTCGGTGGAATCTCCGCAAGCCTCGCAGCCACCCGGGGTGAGCGACCCTTGATCACGTAGCTCGCCATATCCGTGTCGAGCATGTGAAGTACGCTCAATCATCCTCTCCGAACAGATCGCGCTCATGCGGCTGCGCGTTCATTGGCCGCTCGGACATGAAGTCTGTCGGGACGTCGATTGTTTCCATCAACTCAAAGAACTCGCCCCAACCGCGGGCTCCGGGTCGGTTGGAGAGAACGACGTCCCCGGTCCGCTCATCTCGGGTAGCATATACCTCGTCGCCTTCGAACCGGAACTCCGCCGGGAGCCGCACTGCCTGGCTGGCGCCGTTCCTGAACAGCTTGGCAATACGCGTTTCAGGCAGACATCCGCCAATCCTGGAGGTGAGTATATACTCTAGTCTATATTTCTCTGTTTGTCCAGTATCGGATCGGGGCCACAATCAAACCAATTGAATCAAGTGTTCTCAGCCGATGGCTCATCTGCGGTGCTTCGCGCTGGCCCCACCCCGTTACCGGCTCACCCCCACGTATAGCATCCTCGAATCCATCCCTGGATTCACCTTTCCCCTGTTGCCGTTCGAGATGTGCTGAAGCCAGAAGCCCAGGGTTGTGGTTACCGCACCCGACCGCAGGTACAACCCCACGTGGCCGTTCGCTAGGAAATTGAACCGCGTCTCGTCCGGATCGGGAATCCGGCGATCGAAGTACGCTGCTCCGCCGCCGCCTCCGGCTACCAGGCCGGCGCGCGGAAAGGCTGCGATCGTCGCCTCGATCGCTACCGGCAGAAGACCGGCACCGAATGCTGTCTTCTTGGACGGTAGCAGTCCCGAACGTCCATCCGCGTACGTGACCGTCGTGTAGGCCCTGTTCGCGGTGGCGATGATGCCGGGAACAAGGGCCGGCGTGTACCTGATGTCCCAGAACCGCCCGCGGGCAATCGAGACCGAAGCCTGTATTCCGGCGAGATACAGAGCACGGTCCTCCTTGTGCCCTTCCCGAGTCTTGATCGGCTCATGGGTCCCGCCGGCGAACCAGCCCTGAAATATCCAGCGCTCACTTTCGTGCTCACACGTACGCTCACTCTCGTGCTGCGCGGAGTCGGAGCCTGAGGCACTGCACACATTCGCACCGGTTTCCTGAGCCGACAACCGCGCCGGACCTGCCGGAATAACCAGCGCCACCAGGACCATCGAGACCGCCAGGAGCGGTACGACCCGCAGGCACGGCACCTTCAGCATAACGATCCCGGAACTGGCCCGATACACGGCCTCACGTCGCTCATCAATTCCCGCATCCTGGGTGTAAACGTGCGACCATCTGCGCAAACCTGCCACTCGCGCATAATTTGGAGCCAATGACGGACCTCGTACATGCCCTGCCGGCGATAGGCGAGCCCGGTGCCCCGATGGTGACACGGCTGGCGCCGGCGCGTGAGCGCTGGAGCTGGGCGCTGTACGAGTTCGCCAACACGATCTTCTCCATGAACATCGCGACGCTGTACTTCGCGGTGTGGCTGGTGTCGGACCTGCACGGATCGAATACCGACGTCGCCATCGGCAATGGACTGACTTCGATCCTGGTCATGTTCTCGATCCCCGTTCTGGGAGCGGTGTCCGATGTCACCAGAAGAAGAAAACCCTGGGTCGTGGGATTCACCCTCGTCGCGGTGGCCGCTACCGTCGCGATCGGTGCCGTTGGACAGTACGTCGTTCCGCTCACGGGTGATTCGGTGATCGGGGCAACTACCGCGGCATATGTCATATCCGGAGCACCGCTCGTCTTCGTGATTGCGGCGTTTGTCGCAGCGAACTACGCGTACCAGAGTGCGCTTCCCTTCTACAACGCGATGATGCCGGAGCTCGCACCACCGGAGCGCTGGGGTCAGCTATCAGGGCTCGGGGTCATACTCGGATACACAGGCTCGATACTCGGCGTTCTGATGATCAAGCCGTTCTTCGATGGCGCACTTCCACTCGTCGGACAGCTTCCGGTCGGGTTCATACACACGATAAGAACTGTATTTCCCTTCGCGCATTCAGGCGGACGAGTCTCGACATTCTCCCCGACCGCCCTGCTGTATCTGGTCTTCAGCATCCCGCTGTTCCTGTTCTGCAAGGACCACTTTCCGGAGCGCACACGACAGAGCATTCCATGGCGCCAGGCGTTCTCGGATGTCGCGCACACCATCCGTGAGTCACGCAAGTATCCCGGAGTGCTCCGTTTTCTCATCGCATCGTTCGTATATCAGGACGCGATGGGTACCATCATCAGCTTCATGGCGCTCTACGCCGTTGTGGCCATGGGCTTCCAGCGCGGAAGTGAAACGACTCTTTTCGTCGTGCTCACGATCCCCGCCGTGTTCGGCGCATGGCTGTGGGGCCGGCTCACCGACCGTATTGGCCCGAAGAACACCATCACGATCGTACTCATCGCGTGGATCGTACTGCTGATAGCAATGATCGTGGCGCCTTCGCGCCAGGCATTCTGGATAGTGGGAGCGATGATCGGCTTCATCTATGGCGGACTCAATGTCGCCGAACGCCCAATGCTTCTGCGACTCATCCCCGACGAGGAAGCGGGACGATTCTTCGGATTGATGGTTCTCTCCGCGCGCGCTGCGGCGATAGCCGGCCCGCTCATATGGGCGCTCGCCGTTGACGGACTCATGCCTTCGTTCGGCAAGGCTGTCGCGTACCGCGCCGGAGTTGCGACGGTAGCTGTCGCGATGTGCATCGCGCTGATCATACTGCGCGGTATCCCGGACAACTTTCGCCCGGCCACGAAGTAGTCATCTGACTTCACACATCTCATGATCAGACGACTGGCGCAGTGGCTCGGCGGTATCGCCCTGCACTGGTTCTATGGCGATGTACGCATCACCGGATGGGAACGCATACCAATGCGTGGCCCGATACTCGTCGCGATGAACCACCAGAACGCGCTGGTCGATGCCCTGCTCGCGATGTGGATCGTACCGCGGGATCTGCGGCTGACCGCTAAATCAACACTGGGCAACACTCCGGGCGGTGCGCTGCTGATGAAATCCGTCGGCATTATTCCGTTGCGCCGCGCAGCTGATGATGCCTCGGCAGGTGAGCAGATCCGCAATCGCCAGTCCTTCAAGGCGATGATAGACGAGCTGCGGAATGGCGGAGCCATTCTCGTATTTCCTGAAGGACGAAGCCACAACGAATCGACCGTTGCGCCACTCAAGACGGGCCTCGCGCGAACAGCACTTCGTGCGCGCGAAGCCGGCGTTCAGAACATTCAGATAATCCCGATCGGAATAACATTCGCGCACAAGGCGATCCCTGACAGCGCCGTGCTCGCCCAGATCGGTGAGCCAATCCACATGGACCAGTGGAACGGCGACGATCCTCGATCACTGACGCAGACGATTGCCGATCGTCTGGGCGCGATCGCGTTTACAGGCGAGGTCCCAGTCGGCCAGAAACGCACGATTGTACGTCGAAGCCTGCCGATCAGAGCCGTCGCGCTCTGGGGGACCATCATGCACGAGATTCCCCTGCGAATAGCACGTAGATATGCGCTGCGA
>JALYYT010000130.1 GCA_030946285.1 Gemmatimonadota bacterium | reverse complement strand
CGCGCATTCGCCGGTACGGCCGGAAAGATGCGCGCGGAGCGGCTCGTGGACGTTCCGGTGCGACGGACCGCGCGGAGATGACTACGCCATGACGATGCCATGACCACGACATCGCGCAACATTCCGTACAACTTCGCGGTGCTTCGTGTGGTGCCGCACGTTCACATCGGATCGGCCGTTCCGGTCGGCGTGATACTGCACGCTCCGACCGAGAAATTCGTGGGAATGCGCGTGCTCGCCGAGCGTGCCGCGCTGTCTGCGCGCGCTCCAGCAGTAGACGTCGAGCTGCTGATGCGCTATCTGGCTACATATCGTGCAGTATCCAATGCCGACGACTCGGGTGGCACGCTCGCGTTCGGCTCGCCGTCAGAGCGGTTCCACTGGCTGACCGCACCGCGGTCCGATGTCATCCAGAGCGGTCCGGTACACGAGGGCGTGTGTGACAACCTCGAGACAGAGCTGGATGCGCTGTTCCGCGCGCTGGTCGTTTAGCCTGGTCGTTATTCGTGGTGTCGGTACGAGGCAATAATCACGGCAATCGAGGCGCCGATCAACCACAACGGCATCGCGACGAGCCAGGCGGACATACTCAGATTGTGCATCCCCGGCTTCATGCCACCCGACATGTCGCCGCCAGCGAGAGCGGAGATGGAGCCGAAGAACGCTGCATTGAGGCCATACGTCCCGGACGTGATCGCGTGCACGTTTACACTCACCTCGCGCAACCCGAACACCCACAGGAACGCGATCATCAGCCAGTATCCGAAACACACGCCACCAATCCAGCGCCACGCGTGATCACTCGCGATTACCGCGATCGAAACAGCCAGGTACGCGAGCGTTGGCGCGGTGAACAGTGTCAGCCATTCCCACGCAGGTGTACTCCCCAGTCGGCTCGGCTGCCCTGCAATGAAGGGGATCACACTCGCGAGGACCACAATGAAGAGCAGGTAGCACAGCGCGGCAATCATGAGCCATGCCCAGCCGGATGCGACTTTCATCAACGTGTGGGGTCCACGCGCTACCGGCATCGACCAATGGTACGACCTGCGTGACGGATCCTCGGATCGCCATACCGCGAACGGTGCGAGGATCGCCAGAATTACCATGGGAAATGCACCGGGTGTGCTGAAGGTGAGTCCCATGTCGTTTCCCACCTTGTGTGTCGCGATCGCGCGCGCGACGGCGCCGATCGCGAGAATGGCCAGGATTACAAGAGCGCCCAGATAGAGGTAGCCCTCCTTCCGAATCGCCACGCCAACGGACCGAAACTGCTCACCGGCGATCAGTTGCCGCGAAGGTGTGGGATGAATTAAAGTCGTAGTCATCGGCGTCATCCGTTCGGGTTGAGTAGAGCCAGCGTCGCGTCGAGCAGTGATAGAGGAACGATCTCGCGCACAATTCCTCCCGCTTCGGTCAGCGTGCGCGCCACTTCCGCTTCGGGACCCCACACAGTCCATTGCACCTCACGCGGGGTAGTGACGCGCCGGAGTACTGTTCCGTTCAACGAAGAGACTCCTGGCCATCCATCCGGAACCTCCACGCGATAACGCCGCAGCCCTGCGTCCAGATCGGCGCGCGACATCTGCGCCCGCAATACTCCACTTCGCAGCACGCCGATGTGATCGGCGAGCCGCTCGACTTCCTCCACATGATGAGTCGAAAGCACCACTGTCGTTTCGGATGCGGCGAGATGGTCCGCGAGGACGCCGAGCGTTTCGTCGCGCATGAGAGGATCGAGCCCGTCCGTCGGTTCATCGAGGAGCAGGAGAGGCGGCCGGTGCGCGAGCGCCATGGTGAGATGAACACGTCGCGCCTGACCCTTGGACAACGCGCCCATTCCTCTATCGAGCTGCAACTCGAATTTACGTGTCAGCTCGGCCGCGTACGCCTTGTCCCATGTCGGGTAATAGCGCGCGTGATGCTCCAGAAGGCGGCCGACACGCATCCAGCCGTAACCCCAGTCGGGCCGCTCCGGGACGTAGCCGACGTTGGCGCGCACTTCAGGTGCGCGTACCCGCGTGTCCAGCCCGAACACCTCAGCGCTTCCACGGTCGGACCGGACGAGATCGAGAAGGATCTTGAGCGTAGTGCTCTTGCCAGCTCCGTTCGGCCCAACGAGCAGGTACACGGCGCCGGTGGGTACCTGAAGCGATACGTCGTCAAGCGCTATCTGTCGCCCGAACGCCCGGCTCAGGCCTCGCGTATCGACTGCAAGGTCGTCGCGGATAAGTCGTGTGGGAAGCGGACTTGTCATCGTGACTCTCCATCATCGCGTGAGGGTTCGTAGTTCCGGATAGCTTCGACGAGCTCGTCAGTGCTCAACCCGTTACGTCGCGCATCGTTGAGCGCGCGCTGGGCGACGCCCTCCGCGAGAGCGCTGCGCTCGGTGCCGTCGGCACCGTTCGGCGACGCGTAGGTGCCCTGGCCGCGCCGAACGTAAACCATCCCCTGCCGCTCGAGTTCGCGGTAGGCCTGACTCACGGTATTTGGGTTGACCCTGAGTGTGACGGCCAGGTCGCGCACCGACGGAAGCGGATCATCGGGGCCGAGTGTGCCGAGCGCGAGCGCTCTGCGGACCTCGTCCACGATCTGGACGTAGATCGGCCGCGCGTCCTGCGGATCCAGTGAGATTAGCATAACCGAGGTGTCATAGTGTACCAGTCACCTAGTACACTATATCTCACCCTGCGTTATGTCAAGCTTTCGTTTGGCGAAGACGCTTTATGAGGGCGGGGAGGAACGAAAGCAGGATCAGGAGGCCGCCCGCGAGGGAGGCGCGGATCAACGCTTCGCGCCGGGCTCCGGCGACCCCTGACAGCAGTGCATCGGCGAAGTACGTATACGCAGCCGTCACGGGAAGGTCCCCAAGCACGGTGGCGAGCGTGTATGACGCGAAGTCGAGACCGACGAGTCCGCACGCGAAGTTGAGGGCGTTGAATGGGACCACGGGAATCAGCCGCAGCCTCAGTACGGTCGTGAAGGCATGGGCGTCCGCTAGCCGCTCGAGGGCGTAGATCTTCTTCCCGCCAATCCGTTCGACGGCATCCTTGCCGAGCAGGCGGGCCAGCCAGTAGCCGCCCACTGCTCCGATGGTTGCACCGGTCCAGTTGAGAAGCGTACCCAGTTCAAAGCCGAAGACCGCTCCGCCGGTGATCGTGAGCAGTGATCCTGGCACGCCGAGGGTACCACCGACCGCGTAGATGAGGAGGAACAGCGGTATGGCATACTCGGCGTCACGGAGATTTCTTGCGCTTCTCGCAACTGCCGCGATTCCACCGTGCGATACCTCGAGCTGTCGTGCGAAGACGAAGCTCGCGACGAGAATGAGGATGAGGAGTCCGAGCTTCGCGCCCGCTTTGACCGTTTCACGTTGCATTCATATACAATATGCACGACAATTCGCTCACGATCACCTGCTGGTGTACGAGCAGCACTCGATTGTTCCCTGGAGCCTGGCACTGTACCCGGAAACGAAGGAAGACGTAATTGATTCGAAAAAATGCTGTGACATACCGCTGCATCATCGTTGCAGCGGCACTGGCCGGACCAGGCGCCTGTGCGACTGCACCGATTGCACCCGTGCGACCGGAAGGTGCAGTATCCGAATCCCGCGTTCGTTTCGATATGGGGACGCTCGCTGACGACTCGATGCAGGGTCGAATGACCGGGTCGCCCGGGTCGGCGGATGCCGCCACATTCATCGCGTCACAGATGCGTGATGTCGGTCTCGTTCCTCAGGGCGACAGCGGCTATTTCCAGCGTGTACCGATCGCGCTCACGCGGCGTACCAACGGCGCGGACCGCCTGTCACTTGTTTCCGATTTCACCGTACTCGACACCTTCCCTGCCGCCAGGCGACGTCCGGCAGTGAACGTGATTGGAATGATACGAGGAACTGATCCGAGGCGTGGCAGTCAGGTGGTGATGATAGATGCGCATTACGACCATCTCGGGATCGGAGCTCCGGTCAACGGCGACTCTGTCTACAATGGCGCTGATGACGATGCGTCTGGTACGACCGCAGTGCTCGAGATCGCACGCTCCATCGCGAACGGACCACCTCCGCGAAGGAGCATTCTGTTCGTGGCAACCACGGGCGAGGAGGTCGGACTTCTCGGGACGCGCTGGTTCATCGCGCATCCGCCGGTAAACCTGAAGTCGATTGTCGCCAACATGGAAATCGAAATGATCGGTCGACCGGATTCACTGGCGGGTGGAAGGGGTCGGGCGTGGCTCACCGGTTACGATCGCTCCAGCATGGGATCCATCTTCGCAGCAGCGGGACTTTCCATCGTCAGGGATTCGCGGCCGCAGCAGCATTTTTTCGAACGTAGCGACAACATCGCATTTGCGCGCATGGGAATTCCGGCGCACACGCTTTCCACTTACAACATGCACAAGGACTATCATCGTCCCTCGGATGAGTTGTCGAAAATAGATTTTTCTCACATGACGCGAGTGATCGAGACTGCGGTGCGTGCCGTCCGGCTTCTCGCCGATGGACCCGTGCCGCACTGGAACCAGGGTGGCCAGCCACGGGACTGAACACGGTGGTCGCACTCCGCAGGCACCGATCCGATTTGCGTCATCCCGTCAGCGCGGCCACGCCACTTTTTCGGCGTAGCGTGAACCGAACACGGCTCCGAGCACCCCACGTGAATCGGATGTTGTCACGATGGCGTCGAGCCGGGCCCGTAACGGCACGATCGTCGAGAAATCCCGGTACCTCGAATAGCTGTGAAAGAATCCCCATGGCCCGCCATGACTCGCCTTGCCGAGCCAGATGTCGGGAAGCAGAATGAACTCAGCGGCGTAGAAGAAGTTGAGGGTACGGGGTCGCGGCAGATCGCTCTCGACGACTCCGAACGGAAGGTCGCCGTGCTTGCCCCACTGTACGGCGATTGCCGGATCTCCCTTGTTCATCCACGGAGTATGCAGAACACTGCCGTGCCAGTAGGTCCAGATGTCGGTTGGCTGGTGGGTCAGCGAATCGTATCCCACCCAGACTTCTTCTGCGTCTCGCGCCTTCGCCCAGGGCACCCACTGACCGTTTACGTCGTGACTCCACAAAAGGTGATACGCGATTATCGGACGCGTTGGATGAATCACCGCCACGACGCGCTCGAGAACGAAGGGCTCATCGCGCTGGACGTGCAGCACCGGGGCGAGTGTCCGTGCCAGAGCGATTCCCGCGGAGTCGGACGCATTGATCAGCGCCAGAGGTACTGCCGGGAGTGCAACGTGCGGTCCGCACCCAGTCATCGGACTCATGAGCGCGAAACAGACGAGCACAACGCAGACGAGCCGCGAGCGTACTATGGATGTCACCAACCCCTCATGCCGCATGCCGCTCAGCATTCTGCTCACAGGATCGCTTGAAGACGCCCGCCACTCCTGACGACTCCTTCTCCGGAACCTATGCGGTTCTGGGCTGTGCTCTCGTCCTCGCGCTCGTTGCTTCGGCGGCGATTGGTGCATTCTCGTTCTCGATACCGGAAATGGCACGTCACATTGCGGCCGGATCTGGCTGGATAACCGAGCCGCAATCCGAGGCGCTTGGACGTAATGTCTTTCTGCAGCTACGCCTTCCACGCGTACTGTTGGCGGCCCTGACAGGTGCCGTGCTCGGTGTGTCAGGTACCCTGATGCAGGGAATATTCCGCAATCCGATCGTCGAGCCCGGCCTGGCGGGAACTTCAGCCGGCGCAGCCCTCGGCGCTTCACTCGTATTCGTATTCGGAAGCACCAGCGCTCTCGCACAGCCGCTGGGTAGGCTGGCGGTTCCAGTGATGGCGTTCGCCGGAGCATTCATGGCGACGATGCTGGTGTATCGTGTCTCGACCTCGTTCGGAAAGGTCAATGTTTTCACGCTCCTGCTGGCAGGCATCGCGGTGAACGCCGTGTGTGGCGCCGGAACGGGATTCCTCTCCTATGTTGCGCGCGATCCGCAGGCGCGCAACATCACGTTCTGGAATCTGGGCACATTCACCACGGCGGACTGGCGCGGAGTTTCACTGGTCGCGGTCGCCTTTGCGTTCTGTTGCACCATCGCGCTTCGTTACGGAAAATCTCTCAACGCCCTCATGCTCGGCGAGGACGAAGCGGCCTTCCTCGGAATGGAGCCGCAACGTCTTATTCTGAGACTGATTATCGTCAACACGATCATGGTTGCCGTGGCGACATCAATCGTCGGAGTCATCGCCTTCGTGGGCCTCGTGATACCGCATGCACTCCGGATGCTGCGATCGTCGAACTACACCTTTCTGATTCCGGCATCGGCTCTTCTGGGAGCTGTGATGATGTCGGTAGTGGATGTCGTTGCACGACTGCTGATCCCGCCCGCAGATCTTCCTGTGGGGATCATCACGGCCGTTGTCGGCGCGCCAGTCTTTCTCTGGATACTGCTCCGCCAGCAGCGTCTGGGCGCGACTAACATGTATGGTTGAAGTCGCGAACGCGAGCCACGTCGCTGGCGGGAAGCGCATCCTGGATGACGTCACTGCGCGATTCCGCGACGGCGCATTCAACGTGATACTCGGCCCCAACGGAGCAGGGAAATCCTCGCTCCTCAAAGTAGCGACTGGGATACTCCGCCCAACCTCCGGTCACGTGATGTACGACGGCGACCTCATAGGGTCGATCGCCCCAGTCCTGCTCGCCCGGAGGCGAGCGGTGCTGTCACAGCACATCGAGCTTGTATTTCCTTTGTCAGCACGCGACGTGGTCCTGATGGGTCGATATCCGCATTACGGACAGACACCGTCGCGCGAAGACATCGACATAGTGGACCATGCACTCGACCTGGTCGGAATGCAGGACCGTGCGCTCCAGCCGTATCCGACGCTCTCGGGAGGCGAGCGGCAGAAGGTTCAACTGGCGCGGGTTCTAGCCCAGATATGGAACCGCACCGGTGAAAGCGGGAGGAAGTATCTCTTTCTGGATGAGCCCACCGCCAGTCTGGACATTCATTACCAGATTCATCTTCTCGACGTTGCGCGCACTCTCCTGTCCCGGGGATGCACGGTGATCGCGATTCTTCACGACATCAATGTCGCCATTCACTACGGCGACAATTTCTTCGTCATGAACGACGGCAAAATGGCCGCGGTGGCCGAAGATCCGGCGGAGCTCACGACGGAATTGATAGAAACGGTATTTCGTGTGTGCGCGCATCGCGTGTCCGATCCTGCCACGGGTGGCGCGCTCTGGCGATTCGCTCTCTGAGCGTGGGTCTCGATATACGAAGGGCTCGGCGATCGCCGCGCCCTTCGTATATCGAAAAGGGCAGTGCTCTATTCGTAGCGCAATGCCTCGATCGGATTCAGCGCTGCCGCGCGGCGTGCAGGCCAGACGCCGAAGAGTACTCCGACCAGCGCTGAGAATGCGAAGGCGATGAAGACGGCGCTTGGTGAGATGGACGCATTCCAGTTGGCGATCTTCGTCATCAGAAGTGCGCCACCACCGCCGATAACAATGCCGCCGATGCCGCCGAGCATGCACAGTACCACGGCCTCGATCAGGAACTGCAGGAGAATGTTGATGCGTGTTGCGCCCAGTGCCTTCCGCACGCCGATCTCGCGCGTGCGCTCGGTGACAGACACGAGCATGATGTTCATGATGCCGATGCCGCCAACGATGAGACTCACCGCGGCTATGCCGGCGAGAAGATATGTGAAGGTCGCCGTCGTAGCGCCAAGTGTGTTAAGGAAGTCAGCCTGACTACGGATGTTGATGTCGCTCTCCGAACCTGGACGCAGCCTGTGCGCTCTGGCCAAAATAGACTGGGCCTCGGCCATAGTCTGTGTTACCAGCGAGTCGGTCGGTGCGAGCACGTTGATGGTGCGCAGCTGGTCAACGCCGACGATCCGGTACCGGGCCGTCGTGATCGGGATGAGAATCTGGTCGTCC
Source organism: Gemmatimonadota bacterium (assembly GCA_030946285.1). Taxonomy (GTDB): domain Bacteria; phylum Gemmatimonadota; class Gemmatimonadetes; order Gemmatimonadales; family Gemmatimonadaceae; genus Fen-1247. The sequence goes on along the minus strand of JALYYT010000130.1, from coordinate 4,129 downwards.
GGATTCCCGAAACCGGTCCCTTGGCCCTTGGGTGCCAGGGTGCCGATGATCTTGAACTGGATTCCCTGGATGCGTATCGTCTGACCGATGATCGATGCGCCGTCCGTTATACCCAGATCCTGAAGCACGGCATCGCCCAGCACGGCGACGAGCTGGCTGCCCTTGTCTTCCGCGTTCGTGAACATCCGACCGGCCGCGACGGTGTAAAGACGAACGGTTGTGTAGTTGGGCGTCGTTCCGATGATCGCGGTGCTCGTGTTCTTGTTGAGATACTGTACCTGCGCCTGCTTCTGCATCTCCGGCTCGACCTGAGTGATCAGAACCGCGTTGTTCCGAAGAGCATCAGCGTCGGCCATCTTGAGCCGCGCGCGATCGGTGCTCGACGCGACTCCGCGCGAAATGATCTGACCCGGTGATATGGATATGAGCGTGGTACCGAGCGCAGAGATGCGGGCGTTCACAGCCTCCTGCGCTCCGTTGCCGATCGCTACCATCGCGATCACTGCACCCACTCCGATGACGACGCCAAGCATGGTGAGCATCGAGCGCATCTTGTTTGCTCGAAGCGCCGTCATCGCCATCGACACCGTCTCTCCGACGGGCATCATCTTGGAGGTCCTCCTCCGCCGGTGCGCGCTCCGCCAGCCGGCGGCGTCTGGCTGCCGCCCGGTAGTCCGCCGCCGACGATTGATCTTGCGCGTGCACTGGACTGGTCGCGCGACGCCTGCAGGGCGATAGTCGCGAGCAACGCAACGGTGTCGTTTTCCTTCAGCCCACTGACGACTTCAGTGTAATCGAAATCGCTCACACCCAGCCTTACGACGCGCGGCGACCACCCAGTGGCGGTCTTCACGAAAGCGACGACGGGCGCACCGATCGCGATTCCGCCACCGCCGCCGCCTGCTCCGCCGGAAGCATTGCGCATGCAAGTGCGCGCTGTGTCAGCCGCGACACCCGCCTGCTTGTAGATGGCCTGCACACGAGTACGCATCGCGGTCGAGTCGATTGTACCAGCGCGCATCTGCGAGCGCAGCGAGTCGAGCATCGGGCGAGCCTTGACCGCGTCAAGCTTCTTCATGACCGCGGTACACACGGAATCCGGCACCGTGATCCCGCCGCCAAATCCGCCACCGCCTGCCCCCGATGCCCCCGCGCCGCCGGCACCGCCGTTGGCACCGCCCGCCCCACCCGCAGCACCACCCGCAGCACCACCAGGAGCCCCGGCGCCACGTCCACCGGCACCTCCGCGATTTCCACCGCGTCCACCAGCTCCTCCGGCACCACCCGGTCCGCCACCACCGCGGCGAGACGTTATCGCGTCCATTGTGTCCTGACTGATGCCAAGCGCGAGGCCTATTCCCATGGCGTCCTTCATTCCACGCACAGCGTCGTTCGGCACAGCGATCACGTTCCGCCGGTTCTGCGTGATGATCGATACCTCTCCGTTCATTCCGGGCAGCAGCGCGAGATCCGTGTTGGGAAGCGACACGAGCACCGGGAACATTGTTACGCTCTGCTGAATTACGGCCTGAGGCTGCACCTTCTCGACAACGCCGGAAAACTGGCGACCGGGGAACGCGTCAATCGTCACGCTCACCGGCATGCCCTCATGCACGTTGCCGACGTCCGTCTCGTTGACAAGCGCCTGCATCCGGACATGGTGAAGGTCGGCGATCGTGAGAATCGTGCTGCCGCCTCCGACGTTCGAAGTCGCGGAAGAGACTACGGTGCCAACCGCCGCGGTCTTGCTGATCACGGTACCTGATACCTGCGACCGTAGCGTCGCATAGTCGAGCTGCTGCTTCGCAGTACTCAGTGCAGTCTGGGTGGCAACGAGCTGGGACTTGGCGTTAGCTGCGTTTACCACGGCAGCCTCGTGCTCGTCCGCGGTGATCACCTTTTGCGCGTAAAGATCGTTTGCACGCTGCAGCGCGGCGCGCGTGACCGTGACGTTGGCTTCGGCCGCCGCTGCGGCGGATGTGGTGCGCTGGTAGTCGTTGTTGAGAGTGCGCGTGTCTATCTGCACCAGGAGATCGCCGGGCTTGACCTGCTGGCCGATCTCGATTGGCATCTTCATGACGAGTCCGGATGCCTGAGACTTGACGGGCACTGTATCCGCAGGCTGGACGGTTCCGGTCGCCTGTGCCGTCACCACGATATCGCGCCGCCCTACCACTGCCGTGGGTATCGCCGTCTGGTCGCTCTTCTTCTTGCCGCATGCACCAATCGATGTGATCGCGACTGCAAGGAGCAGCTTTGTACGTCCGTTCATCGTGTGACTCCGTTCTGTCCTGTGGTGACCGTAACGAGTGGCTGCCCAATGAGAGCTTCTATCTGCGCCGTCGCCAGTCGTGCATTGTTGCGCGCGGCGATGAGATTTGCCCGTGCCTGATTCAATGTGGTCTGAGCCGTGAGCAAGTCCACGATGGTGGAAAGGCCGAGATTATATCGCTGCTGAACGACACGCAGGTTCTCGGTCGCCGCCGCAATTGAAGCGGTCTGGACCGCGATCTGCTCCTGGCCGAGTCGGAGCGCGTCTATGTACAACACCGACAACTGCTTCGCCGCGAGCTTCGCATCGTGCAGCGAGGCCGCGGCGTTTGCCTGGTTCACGGTCGCGTTCGCGACCTGTTGTTCGCGCACGAAACCATTGAAGATGGGGATGCTCAATCCGAGGTTGAGCTGTCCAGTGTAGACGAATGGATCAGCCCCGAAGCCGTACGCACCCGTTCCGCTTCCGCCGCGCGAATAGCTGGCGTTGAGCGTGGGAAGGTAGGACGCGCGAGCCGACTGGCGTCTCGCGTCTGCGGCGGCGAGTTGTGCGGTTGCCTGCGCGACGTTGGGAGAGGCTTCCGCTCTGGCAACTACGCTGGCGCTGTCAACTCGTATGGTGTCACGTGCCATTACTTCCGCATCGTTGAGTGCCGCGGAAAGTGGCACGGGCGAGCCGGCAACACGAGTCAGCGTCGCGTTCGCGTCACGTCTGGCGTTCTGCGCGGATCTGAGCGCGAGCTGGGCGTTCGCAACGAGTACCACTGCCGTGAGTGAATCCGAGGCAGTCGCCGCCCCGGCGACTACTCGCCGGCGTGAGAAATCAAGCTGCTGCTGTGCCTGGGCCAGTTGCGCGCGCGCCGCATCCTCACTTTCCAGCGCGGAAAGCGATGCATAGAACTGCTGCTCCACGCTCAGCGCGACTTGAAACTGCTGATTGGTGACGCTTTGATTCGCGGCGGCGATGTCTGCCCTGGCGGCACGTACGTTCGGTATGTTGGCGGCATTGAACAGCTGCGCACTGAAGCCCAGCGAATTGCTGTAATTCCATTTGTTGCCGTTGATCGTGACTGTTTCACCAGCGGAATTGACGCGCGTCAGCGATCCAGATCCGGTGAACTGCCGCCCCGCGCCGAAATTCGCCGTGATGCTCGGCAGAAACGCGCCGTATGCACTTCTCAACTCGGCCTTGCTCGAAGTGACGCTTCCGCGCGCCGCGATCGCGGCGGGCGCGTTCCGCTGCGCCATTCCGATCGCTTGGGCCAGCGTCACCGGCGTGGTGCCGGCGCTCACGGAGTCCGGTCCCCTCGGCGCGGCCGGTGGCATCGTGACCTGCGCAAAAGACAGAGTGTATGGAACGAATGCCAATCCTGCCGCCAGAAGCGCACGCCGCAGCGGCCGCCTCGCAACGCGGGTGTACCATGGACAGGGTCCGACTCTTGGCTGCACTGAAATATTCATGATTGTTATATGTTCGGTCCTGAGTCGCTCTTCGTGGCGGCGATAGCGGCGGCACCCGTGGACCCACGTTTTACCGGCTACCGCCGGTGGGCCGAAATGATCCGGCGGGCTATACACCATCATTACAGCTTGCTCGGCCAAAACGTTTGGAAAATTTCGGCAGGCTCCTTGCCAGTGAGCCTTCCATTGGAATGGCCCCTGCGTCGATTTATGCAGGAAATCAGTCTGAAACGGGTTCACGCCTCCGTATGGAGGTGTCAATGGAGCTTACGCCGAGATGGGAACTGGAATCGAAAGCAATCGCCCCCGCGGCCGCACGGGTCGCAAAGTGAGCAGCTCTGCTGGGCAGAGTCCTGCGGAAACATCGGGCGGGACTGGCGGGCCCGGCAATCAACCG
>JALYYT010000119.1 GCA_030946285.1 Gemmatimonadota bacterium | reverse complement strand
ACGTCGGGCATGTCCCAGAGCGTTATCAACCCTTCCCGACTCTTGAGCTTCTGATAGAGAATCGTCGGATTGAGAACGTATTCCTTGGTGTTCGCGTCGAGCCTGCGCAACCAGTCGTAACCGCGCTCTGGAGATCCGGTCTCCGTCACACTCCGTGCTATGATCGCGCCGAAGATCGCGCGCATCGTTCCCGATGCGATCGGATCGCGGATTATCACCTTGCCGCGCCACTTGGGGTCGAGAACGTCATCCCAATCCTGTGGCGCGCTGTCGCTCGGTATCGCATCTCCGTTGTACGCTATGACTTCAGGCGTCAGATAAGTGCCATACCACAGATCATGCGGATCATGTGCGGCAGCCGGTATCGCGCCGCTCCAGCTCGGACGGTATGGCGCGAGCAGATTCTCCTTTGCTGCTCGCTCGAACGATTCGGACGGCGCGCCGAACCAGACGTCAGCCTGGGGATTCACAGCTTCGCCGCGAATACGATCCAGCACTTCCTGCGAGCCCATGTCCACCCACTGCACGTCTATTTCCGGGTGGACCTTCTCGAACGCGGTTTCGTAGTACTTGAGGAGATCTATTCCGTGCGGCGAGTAGACCGTGAGAACGGTTCGGTTGTCATGCACGCACGATCCCATGGTCGCTGCAGCAGCAGCGCAGAGCACCACTGCCGTCAGCCGAGAGAGTCTCACCGCAGAAGGTTCGCGAATATGCGCGCACCGCCGGGAACCGCTGCGGGAAGCTGCCGAAACAGCGCCAGCGTCACGTATGTGTACTGGCCCTTGCCGAGCGGTGTGGTAAGAATTCCGGCGCTGTTCGGAGCCTCGCCGGGATCGTTCATCTGCAGCGCGGCCGAGTAGTGCGAATCGAAAGTGCTCGGCATGTACGTCGCGCGCTCCTGCACCCAGCCCGCGAAGTCGGCGTTCGTGATCCTGTTCGGCGAGTCCAGCAGAGCGTTGCGTGGCGTGACGATCGTGACCGGGGCGTTTTCATCGGTTACCCGCGCGGCCGGTCGCGAAAGCGTCATTGTGTACGGCATCATCCCGGGCTGCTGCATCTCGTTCTGCCCGTACTGAACGACGAGATTTCCGCCGCGCCGCGCGTAGTTCAACAGGTATCCATTGTTGTTCACGAGTGCCTGACTCGCCTGGTACGCGCGCGGCCCGACGACGATTGTGCTGTAATGCGACAGATCGGTGGTGGGCAGTGACGCGGGATCGATCACACCGACGGGTACGCCGAGGTCTCGCAGCGCGTCGGCGACGTTGTCGCCCACTCCCTGCACATATCCGACGTTCACGTGTTCCGTAATAGCGAGGTTCACCGCTTCTAGTCTCACGCTCGCTGGCCGGTACATGCGCTCGGGCGTGATGTGATTGTATTCGATGGGAATGAATCCGATGGAATCCCGCTGTGCGCCATCAGTGACGACTGCGCGAACGATGTGTGATCCGGCGGCGAGGCGACCCGTCACGTGAAAGCTTACGGTTCTTGTCGCACCGGCATCGAGCTGCAACATGCGCTCCGTTGAATCCCCACGCAGTCCGGCGGGCAGGATAAGCGCAATTCTTGCGTCGTGGCGGGTAGCCCACGAAGACAGCAGCGTCACCTTGTACGTGCGATCCAGCTGTACTCCTGCACGCGCGAGCTCCACATCACGAGGCAGCGTCACGGATATGCCCGGCGTAGTCGCGAGCGGCCGTTCGATCTCCCCGCGCACTGGATCTGCGTAGCGGTAGACGGCCGGCGTGCGGACCACGACCGGTCCGCGTCCAGGAATGTTCACGCTCACCGGCAGCCATTCCTGTTTCTCGCGGGCATCGTCAGAAATCGAATCCGAAGCGAAAGCGAAGAGATCTCCCACACGCGGACGCGCCAGCCAGTACGGCTGCGTAATACGCGTGCCACGTACGTACACCGTGCGGAGAGAACTGCTGTCCACGACGCCTCTGCGATACACCGCGACGTGCACCGCGACACTGTCACCGAGCGCAACGCGTGGGCGGTCAACGAGCGCCTCGACGTCCACGCCGGCCTCGGCGATTGCGATTCTGTCGCGATCGGCCTGCGTGATGTCCCGTGTCGTGTCCACGCCCGCGAACATGGAGCGTTCCGACTGAGCCGCGGTCGACGCGTTCACGCGCGTGGCTTCACGCGTGAGGTAATCCATCACCACTCCCTTGCGAGGTGCGGTACCGAAGCCCTGCGACTTGTGCTGGCTTCTGCTCTCTGCCGCGATCTCCGCGTATGTCAGGCCGAGGACAGGATCGTACTCCCCGACATTCATGGATATTGTGGCAACGTCGGGCGAGAAACGAGCGCCGCGATAGAACTTCTGGACCGTCCACGGCGCACCGAACTTCGCGCGGGGAAAACGGATCGTATCGGTTGCTGCGTCATATACTTCGCGCGACAGTATTCCGGAGACCTGGTGCTGGCCATGGCCGTCGCGCGGCGTACCCGAAAAGACAGAAACTATTATCTCGGGCCGGAATGCACGCACTACCTTTACCATGTCGCCCAGAACCGAATCGCGAGGCCAATGTGCAAAGCTCTCCGCGGCGGTCTTTGAAAAGCCGAAGTCGTACGCACGCGTGAAATACTGGTGAGCACCGTCTATGCGGCGTGCGGCGAGCAGCTCCTGCGTTCTGATGACCCCCAGCGCCTCACCCAGCTCGTTGCCAATCAGGTTCTGGCCGCCGTCACCACGCGTGAGAGACAGATATGCGGCGTCGGCGCGATGACCACGGGCCAGCCACGCGATCAGTTGGGTATCCTCGTCGTCCGGGTGCGCGCCGATCACAAGCACACGTG
>JALYYT010000117.1 GCA_030946285.1 Gemmatimonadota bacterium | reverse complement strand
GCCTTACGTCATGACGCAGGGCGGACCACTTCGCAAGACCACCAGTCTCGTGCTGTTGATGTACGAGGAAGGATTCCGGTGGTGGCGGATGGGAAGTGCTGCCGCGATGGCGTTCGTGCTGTTCGCGATAATCGGATCTGCATCCGCGTTCCATGCCTGGCGCACGCGGCCGAGGCCGGAAGCATGAGCATGGCGACGACTCGGCGGCTGACGATCGGCCGCGCTGCGACGTATGTCACGCTCGCGATAGGGAGCGTGATCGCGCTCGGGCCGCTGCTGTGGATGTTGTCGGCGTCCGTGATGGCGACGGGAGAGGCAAGCTCATATCCGCCGCGTTTCTTCCCGCACATCGTGACGTTCGAGCATTATCGAGCGCTGTTCACGCGATTGAACGTGGGGCATGCGCTGTTTAACAGCGTGCTGATAGCCGTGGCGGTGACGGTGCTCTCGCTGTTCATCAACGCTGCTGCGGGATACTCCTTCGCCAAGCTCCATTTCCGGGGGCGTGAAAGAACATTCCGGCTGCTCACGCTCGGTCTGCTGATCCCGACGCAGGTTGCGATGTTCCCGCTGTTTCTGCTGCTCAAGGAACTGCACTTCGTCAACACATACTGGGGAGTCATAATCCCCGGGCTGGCCAGCATTTTCGGAATCTTCCTCGTCCGGCAGTACGCGCTATCCATTCCCGATGATCTGCTGGACGCGGCCCGGATGGATGGGGCGAGCGAGCTGAGAGTCTTTGTCTCGGTCGTGCTTCCGGTAATCCGGCCCATTCTCGCGACCCTGTCCATCTGGACCTTCCTCGCCACGTGGAACGACTTCCTCTGGCCACTCGTGATCCTGAGTGACGATCGCAAGTACACGCTACCGGTTGCGCTGGCGAGCCTGGTCGGTGAGCACGTGCAGGACACGGAGCTGATGATGGCCGGATCCGTCGTTACAGTGGTTCCGGTGCTCATCGTGTTCCTCGCGCTGCAACGGTACTACATCAGCGGCGTGACGGCTGGAAGTGTAAAGTGATGACGGCGCGAATGCGTACGGCGTTCGCTATCGCCATTGTGTTGACCGCATCACGGGCCGAAGCACAGCAAACGCGTGTTATAGATGATTTCAGCGATATCTCCGCATGGAAGGCGGTACCATCCGACGGCGTGTCGCTCAAGATCGGATCGGACGCAGGGGAGCACGGCCGTGCGATGCGACTTGATTTCGATTTCCACGGCGGCGGTGGTTACGCTGTAGCTCACAGGGCGGTTGCGCTCGAGTTTCCCCCGAACTACGAAATCAGCTTCGACATTCGTGGAGACGCACCGAGCGAGAACGTGGAAGTGAAGTTTCTTGATGCGTCCGGAGAGAACGTCTGGTGGGTGAACCGGCGCGATTACGTATTCAACAGAAACTGGACACGCTTCACCGTGAAGCGCCGCCAGATATCGTTCGCCTGGGGGCCGCGTGGCGGCGGCGACCTCACGCACGCCGCGGCGATGGAGATTTCAATAACGGCGGGCGGTGGCGGCAAGGGCACCGTGTGGATAGATGATCTCACACTGACGCCGAAACCTCCGGTCTCGCTGCATCCCCCGCGACCTCGCGCGACCGCGAGTGTCACGGCTGCGGGTTCATTGCCCGGCAACGCGATGGATGGAAATCCGAAGACCGTGTGGCAAAGCGGGCACACGACTTCAGCGGACCTGACACTCGATCTTGGCGCGGAACGCGAGTTCGGTGGCTTGACCGTAACATGGGACAGCTCGGCGCGCGCACGCAGCTACGATGTCCAGACATCGGACGACAATCGCGCGTGGAAGACGACGTACTCGGTGCGAGGCGGCGTCGGTGCACGCGATGCACTGTATCTGCCGGAATCGGAGGCGCGATGGGTCCGACTTGTACTGGGATCCTCGAACGGCTCCGGGTTCGCGGTACGAGAGGTTGCCTTGATGCCGCTCGAGTGGAGCAGCACGCTCAACGCGTTCTACTTCGCCGCCGCGAAGCATGCGAAGCGCGGCGACTACCCGAGATCGTTCACGGACAGCGTGCAGACATACTGGACAGTGATGGGCGCTCCGGTATCCAGACGCACGGCGTTGATGGGGGAGGACGGAGCGGTGGAGATCGGCAAGGGACGGCTGTCGCTGGTCCCGTCCATCCACGACGGAACTCGATTGCTGACCTGGGCCGATGCGCGCACCAGTCAGTCGATGGTACAGGGCGATCTACCGATCCCGTCGGTAACCTGGGCACTCGCTGATGCCGCCGGTCAGTTGGCGTTGACGACGACCGCGTTTGTCGCAGGCAAGGGTGACACAGAAGCTCTCTACGTTCGATACAGAGTGTTCAATCGAGGGACAGAGCGGCGCAACGTCACTCTGTTCGTCGCGCTGCGCCCGTTCCAGGTCAACGGACCGTTCCAGTTCCTCAACACGCCAGGAGGCGCGGCCATTGTGCGCGGCATCAGATACGTGCACGGAACTGTCTACGCGACCGAAGCCGCAAGCGCGCATGAGCAGCCGATTGTGTCGCTCACTTTGCCTTCTTCGTTCGGCGCAAGCTCCTTCGACGCGGGCGGCGTGATGCGGGACCTGAGGACTGGTCACGCTCCGCCCGCAGCATCGGCGGTTGATTCGATCGGGCGAGCGGATGCGGCTCTGTCGTACGCGCTGAATCTTCGGGGCGGCGACACTGCCGACGTTGTCATTGCCGTGCCATTTGCGCGCTCAACCTCGCTCCGACCAATGCGGGCCGATTCCGCGGCAGCAACGGTAGCCATCGCTCTCGCAACGACAGCAGCCGAGTGGGCGAGCATTGTTGACCGGGTGAAGCTGCATATGCCAGCGGAAGCATCATGGATCGCGCGTACGCTTCGGTCACAGCAAGCGTACATACTCATCAACCAGGACGGTCCGCGCATCCAGCCCGGCTCGCGCTCATACGCACGGTCTTGGATCAGGGACGGCGCGCTGACGTCGGAGGCGCTTCTGCGCACGGGACACGCAGACCGTGTTGCAGCATTCCTCGACTGGTACGCTCCTTTCCAGTACGCAAGCGGCAAGGCTCCGTGCTGCGTGGACGCGCGTGGCGCGGACCCCGTGCCGGAACACGACAGCGACGGGGAATTTCTGTATCTGATTCACCAACTCTACCGATACACGGGTGACTCTTCGCGGCTCGCGAGTATGTGGCCACACGTCCAGCTCGCTGTGAGCTACCTGGATTCACTGAGACACATCGAACGCGTACCAGCGAACAAGGCGACGGGCACACTTCAGTACTACGGCCTGCTGCCGCCGTCCATCAGTCACGAGGGTTACTCGGCGAAGCCGATGCATTCGTACTGGGACGACTTCTGGGCGCTGCGGGGATTTCGTGATGCGGCATCCATTGCCGTCGCGCTCGGGAAGCCGGATAGCGCGCGGTACTCGGCGATCGCGAGCGAGTTCGAAACTGATCTGCTCGCGTCGATCTCCGCTTCCATGCTCGCCCACGGAATTGATTACATCCCTGGCGCAGCCGACCTCGGCGATTTCGACGCAACGTCCACGACCATCGCGCTCGAGCCCGGCGGAGAGCTTGCACGGCTTCCGGAGCGCGCGCTTCGCAACACTTTCGATCGTTACTGGCAGAACGCCGAAGCGCGCATCACCGGGCGCGACAAGTGGAAAGACTACACGCCGTACGAGCTGCGGACGGTGGGAACCTTCATTCGACTCGGGCAGCCGGAACGGGCACACGCGCTACTGCACTTTTTCCATTCGAGCCAGCGACCCGAGGCGTGGAACGAGTGGGCCGAAGTGGTGCGCCGCGATCCCCGCACGCCGGGTTTCATTGGCGACATGCCGCACACATGGGTCGGATCGGATTTCATTCGCTCCGCGCTCGACATCTTCGCGTACGAGCGGGAGCGAGACTCGGCGCTCGTTGTCGGAGCAGGTATACCGGAGAGCTGGGCACGAGACAGGGACGGTGTTGGGATTGACAGCCTGCGTACGCCGTACGGCCTGTTGAGCGTCAACGAAAATGCGCGGGGCAACGTCGTTCACGTGGATGTCGCCGGACTCACAACAATACCGCGTGGCGGGATTGTGGTGCGCGCACCGTTCCCGTTCAGGGCAGCGGGTGCAACTGTGAACGGAGTGAAGACGATCGTCGCCGACGAATCCGTCAGCGTGACCTCTCTACCAGCACGGATAGAGTTCCTCAGGTGAAGGATCCCGCAATGCCTGCCCACGTGGAATTCAGCGTCGCGGACGTGGTGTCGGCGCTCGTTCAGCCGGCGACGGTCCTGTCGAACGGCCGCTACACCGTCGTGTTCACCGCGAGCGGGACTGGATACTCTGCGTTCGACGGCCTCGCTCTCACGCGCTGGTTTCCCGATCGGACCCACGACGCGTCAGGGGCGATTGTGTACGTGCGCGATGAGGAAACCGGGACCTTCGGGTCCGTGGGTCTGTCGCCGGCGAACAGCGAGCCGGACAGATACGCGGCGAAGTTCAGCGCGGGACGAGCCGATCTGACGCGCGCCGATGGTGACATCGAGACGCGGGTGACGGTATGCGTCGCGCCGGATGCTGACGCCGAGCTGCGTCGGATAACAATAGTGAACAACGGCTCCTCGGTGCGCACGTTGTCGGTCACGGTGTACGCCGAAGCTGTGCTGAATGATCCCGTCGCCGACGCTGGGCATCCGGCGTTCTCGAAACTGTTCGTGCAGACGCAGACTACCGCGGGTGACGACGGGCTTGTCGCGAAGCGCCGCTTGCGCGGCGCGTCCGATGAGCCGCTGTATGTGGTCAGTACTCTGACCGGTGCGGGACTGGTTGCCGGAGTGGAGAGCGATCGCGCGCGTTTCATCGGCCGCGGTCGGACACTTGCTGCGCCGCTTGCCATGCGCCCGGGTGAGCAACTGTCCGGAAGCACCGGCAACGTCCTCGATCCCGTATTCGCTATACGTCGCACTGTCACTATTGCGCCACACGCGACCGCAGAGATGATCTGGGTGACGGCTGCCGGAAAGGCGCAGGCGGAAACCGAGCGAGCCGCTGCGGCTATCGTCGAAGGCGGAGATTCAGTCATCGACCGTATTTTCTCCGCGGCGAGTCGGCGTGCCGCCGATCTGTTCGGTGACGAGATGCAGGACGGCCTTATCTTCCGTGCCATCGGCGCAGCGATCTACGGAACTCCGGTATCGCCACCGAGGTTGCGCGGAAAGGGGGCAGTGGATACGGACATCGGAATCATCAGCGAAGCACGCGCAATGATTGCCGCTGGCGACAGATCGTTCACGCGAGTCGTCGCAGCGAACGGGTCGAACGTACGCAGTTCCAGCTCTAGCGTCACGGCACCGCGCGACGATACAGGAGTGCACCATGGCGACGATCTTCAGTTCTTCAACGGATACGGAGGATTCTCCGCGGACGGAAAGGAATATGTGATTCGGCCGCGTTCGACCCCGGACGGGATGGTACTGCCGCCCCAACCATGGGTTAACGTCATCGCGAATCCGCGGATCGGCTTCATCGCCAGCGAACGCGGAGCCGGATTCACATGGAGCGAGAACAGCCGACTGAACAGGCTTACCCCGTGGTCCAACGATCCGGTGATGGACCCGAACGGCGAGGCGCTGTACGTGCGGGATGTCGCGACCGGCGATGTCTGGAGTCCCATGCCTGGGCCGATCCCGGGTGACGGACGGTACGAGGTGCGTCATGGATTCGGTTACACGAGCTACACACACGCGATGGAAACGCTGAGCGAGGAAACGATAGCCTTCGTCCCACCCTCCGACCCTGTGAAGCTGACGCGATTGCGTATCACGAACACAGGATCGTCCGCACGGTCCCTGAACGTCTTCTCCTACGCGCAGTTGGTGCTCGGCGCCGCGCCGTGGGAGACCGCAGCGCATGTGAAGACGAACGTCATCGGCAATGTCATACGAGCTACGAACGCGGACGCGGGCACCTTCGCTTCGCGCGTGGCGTTCGCTACCGCAATTCCGTCCAACCGTGGTGATACCGTGCTGTCATGCGCCGACCGGCGGCGGTTCATTGGCGTGCGGGGATCTGTGGAACAGCCAGACGTAGTGGTGTCAGGTGAATCACTGCATGCAAGCGGCACCGACAGCGGCGATCACTGCGCCGCGTTCCAGCTGGACGTGACGCTCGAGCCAGGTGCGACATGGGAATGCACCATCGCTCTCGGTGAAGGTACGACGTCGGGCGAGGTCGACGCGCTGATCGCGAAGTATCGCGGCGAGGGTGCAGTAGACGACGCCCTGCGAGAGGCGTGGGGTTTCTGGGAGGATCTGCTCGGCGGCGTCCGGATCAAGACGCCATCGCGCGCAATCGATCTCATGGTGAACGGTTGGCTCGCATACCAGAATCTGAGCTGCCGGATATGGGGCAGGTCAGCATTGTACCAGTCGGGGGGCGCGTTCGGCTTCCGTGACCAGCTTCAGGATGCGGCAGCGCTGATTGATCTCGCGCCGGATCGTACGAGGGACCAGATCCTCATTCACGCATCGCATCAGTTCGTGGAAGGCGACGTCCTCCACTGGTGGCATCCACCGTCGAGCGAAGGAATACGCACGCACTTCTCGGACGATCTGCTCTGGTTGCCGTATGTGACGGCATACTACATCGGAACCACCGGGGACACCGGAATACTGGATGAGATCGTACCGTTCGTCACGGGTCCGGAGCTCGACGCGGACGATGACGAGATCTTCATTCATCCAGAGACCGGAGTCGGTGGAGCGAGTCTGTACGAGCATTGCTGCAGAGTCCTGGACCGATCACTCACGCGTGGAGCGCACGGGTTGCCACTCATGGGGACCGGGGACTGGAACGACGGCATGAACCGCGTCGGCAGGGAAGGGAAAGGCGAGAGCGTGTGGCTCGGCTTCTTCCTGTCGAGGATCATTGACGCTTTCGCTCCGTTCTGCGCGAGTCGCGGCGACACGGTTCACGCCGGGCGATACGCGCACTATAACGAAGCACTTAAGATCGCCCTCAACGACGCCGGGTGGGACGGAGCGTGGTATCGCAGAGCGTACTACGACGACGGCACGCCGCTCGGTACTGCGTCGGGTGATGAATGCAGGATCGACGCGATCGCACAGGCGTGGGCCGTGATATCCGGAGTCGCACCGCCCGACCGAGCCACGCAGGCGATGGACGCAATGGAAGAGAATCTGGTATCGGAGCGCGACGGCATCATTCGTCTTCTGACGCCGCCGTTCGACAAGACAATACACGATCCCGGCTACATCAAGGGATACCTGCCCGGAGTTCGCGAGAACGGCGGTCAGTACACGCACGCGGCACTCTGGGCAGTAAAGGCGCTGGCGGAGGTGGGACGAACCGAGCGTGCCGCGACGCTGCTCGAGATGCTGAGCCCGGTGACGCGAGGTGGAAGCGCGGAGGCAATTGCGCGGTATCAGGCTGAGCCATACGTCGTAGCGGCAGACGTCTACGGCGTCGCACCACACATCGGGCGCGGAGGATGGACGTGGTACACCGGATCGGCGGGATGGATGTACCGCGTCGCGATCGAATCGGTGCTCGGAATCGAAATCGAGGACGGTGATGCGATTACCGTGAGACCGTGCATTCCCGACGACTGGCCGGGGTTCACTGTCCGGTACCGCCTGCCCGGCGAAGACACCACTTACGAGCTGGTGGTAACGCGTGCGAACGCTGGCGATCCGACCTCCGCAACGCTCGACGGCATCGCTGACGGAGTCACCGTCGTGCGGGGAGTCACGCGCGTGTCAATTGCACGCGACGGCCGCGATCATCGCGTAAGCATTCTGATCGGCGTGGATGTCGAAGCGCGCTATTCTGCGCGCCTGGTCAGCGCGTGAGGCGCTCCCCATGAGTGCGAATGATCTCGGCGTATTCGCGTGCGCTCGCCTTGAGCGTGCGCTTCTGAGTAGCGAAATCAACAGCGACGATGCCGAAGCGCTTGTCGTAGCCGGCGCTCCATTCAAAGTTGTCGAGCAGCGACCATGCATAGTATCCGCGCACGTCCACACCTTGACTCATCGCGTTTCGAGCTGCGTCGAGATGGTCGCGGAGATACGCGACCCTGAGCGGGTCCTGAATCGTGTGCCCGTCGGGCTCGTCGGGCTCGTCGGGCTCATCAGGATCGGCGAACGCAGAGCCGTTTTCAGTTATGTAGAGCGGGATGTCGCCGTACCGATCGCGAAACCAGACCAGCGTGTCGGTGAGTCCGGGCGGATACACTTCCCAGTCCATCTCCGTGTGAATGTGCTGCGACTGGCGCACCCGCGATGCCTGGAGAGGAAATTCGGCGGGGTCGAATTGCGTGACGGAACGTGTGTAGTAATTGATACCGACCCAGTCGACGGGCTGGTGGATCTGCTTCATGTCCTCGGCCGTGTGCTCGGGCCACGCTGCGCCGAAGACCTCGGCGAGCTCATTCGGATAGCTTCCATTGAGCGCAGCGTCGAGGTACTGGCGGTTCATGTACGCGTCCGCGCGGGACGTCGCGGCGAGATCGGCCGAGCTGTCGCTGGCGGGATATTTGGGCTCGATGTTGACCACGAGACCGATCTGCTGGTTCGCTTCGGCCCGATACGCCTGCACGGCTGCGCCGTGTGCGCGCATCAGGTTGTGAGCGGCGATCGGTGCTTCGAACAGGTTGCGATGCCCGGGCGCGTGGATTCCGTACAGATAGCCCGCGTCAACCACCACCCACGGCTCGTTCAGCGTCGCCCACATCGGAACGCGATCGCCGAGCGCGCGGAACATGAGCCGAGCGTAATCGGCGAACCATTCGGCAGAGTCACGGTTGAGCCAGCCGCCGCGGTCGTCGAGCGCGGTGGGCAGATCCCAGTGGTACAGCGTAACATTCGGCATGATGCCGTTCTCGAGCAGCAGATCCACCACGCGCTCGTAGTGCGCGATACCAGCCGGATTGGGCGCGCCCGTGCCATTCGGAATAACGCGTCCCCACGCGATGCTGAAGCGGTAGCTCTGCAGACCGATCTCGCGCATGATCCGCACATCTTCGGCGATGCGGTTGTACTGGTCGCAGGCCACGTCGCCCGTGTCGCCGTTGTGCGTGAGACCGGGCGTGTGCGAAAAGCGATGCCAGAAGCTCGGCTGCGCGCCGTCCGCAAAAGGAGAGCCCTCCACCTGATACGCCGACGTCGCCGCGCCCCAGACGAAGCGATCCGGAAAACGGGCTGGAGTCGTACTGGAGCCTGTCATAACCCTGGAACCATCCTATGGCACGTGTGACGCTCGACGGCGTGAAAAAAATCTACGACGACGGCACCGTCGCCGTGCATGATGTGAGCCTCGACGTAACGGACGGCGAGTTCGTGGTTCTCGTGGGGCCGTCCGGATGCGGCAAGACGAC
>JALYYT010000105.1 GCA_030946285.1 Gemmatimonadota bacterium | reverse complement strand
GCGAATCGCTGCCCCTCTCTTTCTCGCCCTTGCGCAATCGATGTGATTAGCTACTTTGCTAAGTAACTAATACCTTTCGGAGCGAACCATTGATCCAGCTTGTTGCGGCGCTCGTACTGGCCGCTCCCTCACCTCGCGGTATCGGCGACAGCGTATCCTCGTCGCCGGTAACGTTGAAGACGGCGACCGGCGATCTGGCTGGAACCGAAGTGGTTCCGGCTGGCGTGAGCCGGCCGCCGGTCGTCCTGATGATTCCCGGTTCCGGTCCGACCGATCGGGACGGCAATTCGCAGATTCAGGTGGTACCCGGAAAGACGCTGCACACAGACACATACAGACTGCTGGCAGCGGCACTGGCCGCTGACGGAATTGCATCCGTGCGATACGACAAGCGCGGCATCGGAGCAAGCGCGGCGGCGATGGCCGGGAAGAGCGAGAACGACATCAACTTCCATAGCGGAATCGACGACGCAGTCGCGTGGGTCAGCATGCTCCGCGCTGATTCGCGTTTCTCGAACGTGATCATCATCGGCCACAGCGAGGGATCGCTGATCGGAATGGTCGCCGCGACACGCGCGAAAGCGGATGGCTTTGTGTCTCTCGAAGGAGCTGGCCGGCGTGCAAGCGTCGTTCTGCGTGAGCAACTTGCATCGCGCGGCGTTCCCGCAGAAATGTACGGGGCCACCCTCGACAGCCTCGACGCGGGAAGGACCGTTGCGAGCACGGCACCCGCACTCGCTGCCCTGTTTCGTCCGAGCGTGCAGCCATACCTCATATCGTGGTTTCGGTACGATCCCGCGGTCGAACTCCGGAAGTTTTCGTACCGGTCGCTCGTCATCCAGGGCTCGCACGACATACAGACATCAGCCGCCGATGCGCAGGCTCTCGCCTCCGCTCCGGGCGCCAGGCTCGTGATGATTGACGGCATGACGCACGTTCTCAAGGATGGCCCCGCTGACGCAGCGTCCCAATTCGCCGGCGTTTACACCGATCCGTCGCTCCCGCTCGACACAGCAGCGGTGCAGGCAATTGTCGCTTACGTAAGAGCCGTACCGCAGCGTCGATGACCGACGCGTTCCGCGCGCTCGCCGATCCCACGCGACGAGCGATCCTCGACCTGCTGCGTGGCGGCTCGCGCACATCGGGCGAGATAGCGGAGAGCTTCGGCTCGTCATGGCCGACGATCTCGCGCCATCTAAGCGTGCTGAAGGACGCGGGCCTCATCAACGTCGAGAAGGAAGGCCAGTTCATGCGGTATGAACTTGCAACTACAGTCTTTCAGGATGTCATGGCGAAGCTTGCCGCATGGAGTCAACCGATCATCAGCGAGGAAGTGGCAGATGCGTGACGTGCGCAGATTCGTTGCACCGGGAATGATTATCGCGGCGTTCGTACTCTCAGCGGTCACATACTTCGGATTGCCGCAGTCAGTCGTCGTGCACTGGTCGCTGAATGGAACTCCGAACGGGCACGCATCGCCACTGTTCACGGCCTTGTTCGCCCCGCTGTTAATGCTTGCGCTCTGGACGGGACTCGGCGATCGCGGTCTGGGAAGGGACGTGCGTAGCTTATTCACGCGCAAGCCGTCCCCAGCTGACAGGTCGGCGGCCCGCAGTAACTATGGAGGTGTCGTCGAGGTGATGCTGGGCAATGCGCTTGCTTTCCACATTGTCCTGATTGCGTCAGCCATCGGGATTCTGGCTCCCACCGACCAGCCGATGATCCTTGCGTTGGGCCTCTCGCTCGGCTTGATCATCCTCGGCAATTACATCCCGCGTGTCACGAAGCGAAATCTCCTGATCGGCGTCAGGTCACCATGGGCATTCGCAAGCGAAGCCGTGTGGCAGCGGACTCAGCGTGTCGGTGGCTACGCTATGGTTGCCGCCGGCGCGGTTGGATTCGTCGGGGCACTTCTTGTTCGCTCGGCGCCGCTGAAACCCGTTTTCATTGCCCTGATCCTTCAAGTGAGTTTCGTGTACATCTACTCATTCCGGCTGGCTCGGCTGAAGAAGCTGGCCTAGACAGGCGCGGCCGAACCCTTGATCCGAGTGACCCGCTCCGGTATCCTCATGGGATGCGGATCACCACGTGGGCCGAGTATGGAGTAATCTGCGCGCTGCACCTGGCGCGCCGAGCGGATGAAGGTCCGGTGACGGGCCGCGAAATCGCCGCTCAGGAGCGCCTTCCGGCGGACTACGTCGAGCAGATCCTGCTGAGGTTGCGCCGAGCCGACGTGATCAAGAGTGTTCGAGGTGCGCGAGGAGGCTACATGCTGGCAAAGCCTTCGTGCAACATCACGATTCGCGATGTGATCCATGCGTCCGAGTTGGAAACGTTCGATCTCCATTGCGTGAGTCATCCCGTGGAGGAGGAGCGCTGCAACGCGTCGCACAACTGCAGCATCCGGCCGATCTGGGTCATGTTGCAGCAGAAGATCGACAACGTTCTCGAGAGCGTGCGCCTCTCCGACTTGCTCGAGGATGAGCCCGCGGTGAGGGAAAGGGTAGGTTTGCCCGTTCTCGAAAGAGCGGGGCTCCCCATCCTGGAAACGGTCTAGCGTTCTCCGGCCGAACCGTCATCCCCGCGACAGCGGGGACCCCTTTACGTCCGTACCAGCTCGAGGGGGATTCCCGCTTTCGCGGGAATGACGAGCGTCAGGAGATTACCGCTTTCGCGGAATGACGAGCATCTGGGGATTTCCTTGGCGCTGCTGCATGCTCGGAGCGGGACTCGAACCCGCACGGCCTTTCGACCACAGCGTTCTGAGCGCTGCGTGTATACCAGTTTCACCACCCGAGCGAAGCGGTTGGGAGCCGCCTGATGCAGTAGGCTGAAGTTCGGCGAGGCCGAATCAGCGCTGATTCCGGAGAACTTCAAAGCACTCAGCGGAAGCCTCTCAACATAGCCGGGCGCCCGGGGTGGCGCAACGCCATGCCCCACACCTAACTTGCGA
>JALYYT010000086.1 GCA_030946285.1 Gemmatimonadota bacterium | reverse complement strand
TCCCTCGTATTCGGTGGCGGCGTCGATCACGACCAGGTCGCCCGGCATGGCGGGTCCACGGTCGCGCATGTAGTGAAGCTGGGTTCCGTTGCGGCCGCTTCCTACAATCGATCCGTACGCTGGCCGTGCTCCGCCGAGTCTGAGAAACGTCCCTTCGAGCGCACTCTGCATTTCGTACTCGTGTGACGGTCGCGGGAGCATCAGCACCGCTCGGTGTCCCTCGGAGCTGATCTCCGCGGCGCGCCGGAGTAGCGCGATCTCCGCGTCGCTCTTGCGCGCACGAAGCTCGTCAACGAACGGGTGCGCGTCGTGCGTTACCAGGTTCGGATGGCTCGCTACAAGGCTCCGCACGAACATGCGTCCGCGAGTCAGTGAATCCTGACGGGCGAAATCAGCATCGGAGAAGTCGGCCAGCGTGTAGATGGACGTTCCAGATGAGGCAAGCGAATCGGCGACCGCCGCCAGAGCGCCGAAGGATCGTGCTTCCACGCCCAGATCACGTGAAACGGAAGCGGAGTCGGGACGCCTGCCGTAGTAGAACGCAGTGCGCGGATCTATAGGCGACAGATACAGTGTGCTCACCGGCTTGCCGCCGTGGACGACCATCACGAACGCGGCGTCCGGTTCATCGAAACCCGTGACGTAGTGAAACGACGAAAGCTGATAGAACGGCCCGAAGTCGGTGACCGGGGTTCGGCCGCCGAATGCGATGAGGGCTCCTTCGCCGATTCGCGTCGCGAGTGCCGAGCGACGGGCTGCGAATTCGGCCTGCCCGGGCTGCGCGTGCGCCATCACCGCGGACCCGGAGAGGCAGAAAATGGCGGCGACTGAGCGCAGGTGACGCGACATGAACGGGCTCTCGGTTGGGGTTACGCTAAGAGAGCCCGCGGAATGAAGCGCGTCAAGGAGCCTGCTACGGAACTGGTTACAACGAGGGTTACAAAGCCGGGTTACAAAGCCGGGTTACAAAGCTGGTTACTGCGGAGCCTGGGTCTTTTTCGCGTTTGGAATCGGCTTCAGCCTGCCACCCCGCGTGACAGTGAACTGCGGGAACCGAAGGCCTTCCATGATCGTGAGTGCTGTGCCCGTCCCGAGGCGGTCGGATGGCTGCACGTACGATCCTGGGGAATTCGCGTTCAGGACATTGAAGTCTTCGGCGGCTTCGGGAACTACCGTGTAACCGAAGTCGGCGAGCGTCTGGATCGTCACGAGGCTGAGCGGATTGAGCCCGCTGTGGATCGTGCCCGTCATGAGCTCATGTCCGAACACACTGGTACGCCAGTGCGAGTCGCGCGTACCGTCGCCCACGGTCCCCGTATTCTCGATGGGCACGCCCTGAGACGAATCCGACGTGAAGCCGAGCGCCGCGGAAGCCACGCGCGCCGCGTGACCGACGAAGACGGGGTTGGATCCCCCGAGTCCGGTGGCGAGGCTGGCGTACGATGGTATCCCCTGCCACAAAGTGCCGATGCCGAGAATGTGTCCCATCTCGTGGGTTATCACCGGGACAAGCAGTCCTGCAGCTGCGAGACTCGCGACGTCCGCCGTATCGATCGTCAGCGTACCGAGTGCAGTCGTCTGAGGTGAATCGTCGCGCAGCACGCACGGCCCGCCCTCGCCGACGGTCTTGCCCGGACCATCGATCTTGTCGGTGGTGACGATGATCATCATGTTCGTTTCCGTGGTGTCAACCGCGGGTATTCCGGCGCCGCAGTCGTTCGCGGCGGTGACTATGTGATAGGGAATCAACGGCGCGGATATGATCTGCTGCCAGCGTCCAACGGCCTGCGCAGCGGCGTTGCGCACCGTCTGTGATACGTTACCGACGAACCTCAGGTCAATCGTAAAACCATTCGTCTGCAGCACCGCGACGGAAATCGGAATCCGAACCGACCCGGTTCCCGTCGTGACGGTGAGCGTCGTCTTGCCGGATCCGAGACCCTGAACGATTCCACTGCTGCTGACGGTCGCGATGGATGGATTCGCCACCGTGTACGTATAGGTGCGGCCCGCGAACTTGGTCCCCTGGGAATTGTACGAGGACGCCTGCGTTGCTATGCTGTGCCCGACGCCGAGATCGAGTATGGACGGAATCAGCTTAACTGCGGCGATCTGTGCGGGATTTACCGTGAAGGTGAGGGCAACGTGCGCTGTATCCAGGGTCGCGGTCACGGTCGCGCTACCCGCGACGACCGCGGTCGCGACGCCAGCCGGGGAGATTGATACACTTGCCGAATTCGACACGTATGTCGGGATGCGTCCTGTCACGACCGCACCGTTACGATCCACTACGCGTGGCACCGGGATGGTCAGCGTATCTCCCTCGTTCATCGTGAACGAAGTGACAGGGAACGTGATCGTCGCCACCGCCGGAGGCGTCACGATGACGGCGATCGTCTTGACCACCTTGTCCGCGGTGAGCATGACGGTCGCTGTGCCCACTTTCAAGCCGCTGATGACGCCAGTCGACGACACCGTCGCGATAGTGGAATCACTCGAACTCCACACCGCACTTCCCGCAGTGATCTGATTGCCCGACGCATCGTAAAAAGACGCGACGACGGAATTCGTGCGCTGAACCTCGACGGAATCGACAGACTTGTTGAAGCCGATTGACGCGACCGCCGGCGCGACCTTCGAAGCGGCGGGCGACATTGACGAATCCCCTCCGCAGGCCGTGATGGCGATGGCGCACGCCAAACCCACAACCAGCGTGCGCATCACACGGCTCCGCGCGCGGCTCGGCACCCTGCTCGGCACCCTGCTCGGCACGCTGCGCGGAGTTGCAGCAGACATCTCGCGACGAGTACGGAACGACATTTGCCCCTCAGAGTGCTGACCCCATCCCACTGCCATGCCTTTTCTCCAGTCAGTTGCTACGACCCTTCTCAGCCGGCGCATGACGCGCCGAATCGCACGGGTCATTCCAAACCCGATAATTCGCTTCGCCATCGTAACCATCGGCACGGCAGTTGTTCCGATTCTCGCCGATAAGATCTCGGAAAGATGGCACGCGAGAAGGCGGTTCATCGCGCTGCCGTCGGAGGGAGTCCGGACCGACGCCTGAGTGCCGCTGGCGCGTTGCAAAAGGAGTCATTCAGTCGTCAGTAGCGATCGGGCAGGCCGGCGTCCGCCGGGTCGCCCCTCCGACACAGGGGACTCGCAATGGTGGGCTCGCCCGGCAGGCGCTGGATGTGCAGTCTCGGCATTTCGTTCGGCGTTACGTGCGGTCTCGCGGCGTGTCAGTCCGCCGATTCGGACCGCACCGCCCGCCGCCGCGATGCTGCGCGACAGATGTGCGAGAGCGCCGTCCTGGATCAGCTTCCCTCGCGGGCCACGGCTACTTTCAGCGGGGACAAGGAGCATGTCTTCTATGACTCGACCGGCGGGGCGGGCGTAACCGGCATCGTCACAACCGCGACTGGGCCCCGCGACTTCGCCTGCATTCTCAACCCGGCCACGGACAGCACGTGGGCACTTTCGGCGTCGCGCCTGATGAACTGACCCTTGGTCAGCGTGGAACAGGACTTAGGTTGAGGTAGCCGCGTGTGCTCCGGCCGGATCCACCTCAGTCGAAGTCGCAGCCTCCAGCCCCAGAAGTCATGTTCGTCCTCACTCTCATAACGGCCGCCGTCATCGGCGCGCCGGCTCGTGCTCCGCGCGCTCCGATCACCTGCACGCTGGCGAACGGAGACCGACTGAGCGGCGAACTGGTTTCCACATCCCCGTCGAGGGTCACGATCCGGCATGCATCACTTGGACGGCTGGCCATTCAGCGCTCCAGCATCGCATCATGCGAGACGTCGGACACTACGGCCATTCGCCGGCTTGGGGCTCTCGCTCTCAGCCCCTTCGCCGTGGAGCCCTCGGCGACGGTCGCGCAGGTGCCAGAATTCGTCATCCTTCCTGTTATTTCCGCTGATCCCGGGGAGGTGATGGACCGCCTGATTCATCCCGCCCATGCGGCCGTTCTCGCGTTGCGGGCTCTCCCCACCACGGTGTCCAATGTCGGATGGAAGCGGGCTTTGGGAACCACCTACATGTTGACGCGAGGCAACGCCAATGTGAGCAGCATGGGGTTCACCGGAGCGATTGCACGTCGCACCGACCGCTCCCAGCTGGCCCTCAAGGCCAAGCGGGAATTCGGAAGCCGAGAGGGCACATCAACCGAGAATTACCTCTCCACCACACTCCGCTACGACCTCGCGCTAGGCACGAACGATTCATCCGCAGCGTCGCGCCCCTCGTTTCTTTCCGAGGCTGTGTACGAGCACGACCCGTTCGCAAAGGTCGGTCGCCGAGCCGTCGAGAACACTGGTTTTTCCGTGCCGCTTTCCCGAAATGCGCAGGACAAGCTTGCGCTGGAAATCGGAGTGGGACTTACCAATCAGCAGCCGACCGGGGGAGCCAGCTCCACGCTGCTGGGCGGACTGCTTAGACTGGCCGCCCATCAGCTATTCGGTGGCGCGCAGGCCGACCAGGCAATCGCCATATTCCCGGACCTCACAGGGTCTGCGGGCCACTACCGACTCACGGGCGACTTCAACATCGCGGCGCCGATCGCCAGGGCGATCGCCCTCAAGATCGGTCTTGCCAACAGATACGACACCCAGCCGCAGGAAAACGTCCGAAAGTCCGACACCACCATTCAAAGCGGTCTGGCGGTGGAATTCTAGAGTTCTTTCCTGGAGGTTCGGCGGATTTCTTGCACGGTTTCGCCGAATTAACTTTTCATCCCATACGCCGAACTTCCGGGTGCGAATCATGACAGACGTAGCGACAGCATCGACCGGCCTCAAGGGGCGGGAAGCCGGCCTCGACCTGGCCCGCCACATTCGCGACGGGCTCAAGGGCGCAAAGCCGGACGCAGTGGTTGTCTTCGCTTCCTCGGACAACGATTACGAAGGTCTCCTCCATGCACTCCGCAGCGAGTCCGGAGCTGCCGTAGTTGTCGGCTGCTCATCGGCTGGGGAATTCACGGGTGACAGTGCTGGAACGGACAGGACGTCAGTAATGGCGCTCAGCGCTCCGGACATGCGCTTCAGCGGCTCGGTCGCTCCCGAGCTCACAGAGGACAGGGGCAACGCGGCTCGTGAGCTGGTAGGCGGCTTCAAGGGCCTGGACACATCCGAGTTCCGTTACCGCACGGCGCTGGTGTTCGTGGACGCCCTTGCGGGACATGGCGAAGACCTGGTTGACGAGCTCACCGTGGCGACCGGCGGAATGTATCAGTTCGTCGGTGGCGGCGCGGGGGACAATGGAAACTTCAAGCAGACACACGTCTTCCTGAACGACAAGGCCTACACGAACGCGGCGGTTGCGCTCGAGATTCTGTCCAACAAGCCGATCGGAATCGGCGCGCGTCACGGATGGTCAGCCGCGTCCCCGCCGCTCCGAGTCACGGAGAGCGAGCAGGCGCGCGTTCTCAGCATGAATGTCGCCCCCGCACTCGAAGCGTTCGACGACCATGCTGCGGCAACGAACCAGAAGTTCGATCACAACGATCCGCTCCCGTTCTTCCTTCACAATGTCGTCGGCGTCGAAACAGAGGCGGGTCACAAGCTGCGCGTGCCGCTCGGTATTGCCGGAGAAGGCTCGGTAGTATTCGCAGCCGAGGTTCCCGTCGGCGCCACTGCGAGCGTAATGACGACGGGTGTTGAATCGGCTGCGGAAGCGGCTGGCGCTGCTACACGCGATGCCGTAGAGCAGGTGAC
>JALYYT010000074.1 GCA_030946285.1 Gemmatimonadota bacterium | reverse complement strand
CTTCTTCCCTGACTGCATAGTTGAGTAGATCTGGTGGACCTTGTCATCGCGAATGAGCGAACGCACCGCCTGGTTCATCACCAACACTTCGGCGGCCATCAAGCGTGACTTTCCACCAACCTTCTGAACGAGGGTCTGGCTGACTATGCCTTCGAGCACGAACGCGAGTTGTGCTCGCACCTGAGGCTGCTGGTGACTGGGGAAAACGTCAATGATGCGGTTGATCGCTTCCGCTGCAGAATTCGTGTGCAGAGTGGCAAAGGCAAGGTGACCTGTCTCGGCGATGGTAAGAGCGGCCTGGATCGTCTCGAGATCGCGCATCTCACCAATCAGGATGACATCCGGATCCTCGCGCAAGGCGTACTTGAGCGCGGTGGCGAAGGACTTGGTGTCCGTCCCGACCTCGCGCTGATTGACGATGCAGCCCTGGTGCCGATGGATGAATTCGATCGGATCTTCGACGGTGATGATGTGCCCTCTCCGCTCGCGATTGATCCGGTCGATCATCGCCGCGAGCGTAGTGGACTTGCCCGAACCTGTGGGTCCGGTGACGAGTACGAGGCCGCGCGGACGTTCGGCCATCCTGGCGACGGCTGGCGGCAACTTCAGTTCGTCAAAAGTCCGGACGGTAAACGGAATCTGGCGGAATACGATTGAAACAGATCCGCGCTGCTTGAAGACGTTGCCGCGGAAGCGCGCTAGGCTGGCGAGTCCGAACGAGAAATCCAGCTCGTCCTCGATCTCGAACCGCTTCTTCTGCTGGTCAGTGAGCACCGAGTACGCCAGCTGAAGCGTCTCCTTTGGCGTCAGTGCCAAGGGATAGCGCGAATCCGTTATGTCGCCATGGATACGCAGTTTAGGGCGCGTGTTGCACACGACATGTAGATCTGATGCTCCCCGCTCGATCATTTCCTCGAGGAGTGCGCGCAGACTCAACTCGGGGGGCTTGGCGGGCGTGGGCACGGGAGCGCCCGGCATCGCCAAGGACTGCTCCAGTTCCGGTGCCACGAAAGGATTGGAGGCGGTCGGGCTCATGGGCGAGGCGGGTGCAGTCATGTGCTCTTGCGTTGGAGTTCGCGGCTGAAGCAGCCGATGTCCTGGGTGTCTGATGACTGGAAAAATCGCTGCGTGGTCACGCGGTAGTCTCCCGGATTACCTGTTCAAGTGTCGTAATTCCCTTCAATACCTTGAGCCATCCATCCATTCTCAGGGTCAGCATGCCCTGATCGATTGCCGCCTCGCGGATGGCTTCCGAACCTTCGTTCTTGAGGATGATCTTTCTGAGCTCCGGAGTCACATACATGACTTCGTACAGGCCCTGGCGGCCTTTCATTCCCGTGCCGCCGCAGGCGTCGCAGCCCTTCCCCTTGAAAAACGGCAGCTCACCAATCGTGGTGTTGAGCGAAAGACCGTTGAGATGCGGCGCTGCTTCCTGCGACGCACGAGCGCGAGCGTCGGTGAGGGACATGTCGGTGAAGCGCAACTCGCGCAAGGTCGTAGTAGCCTTGACCTTTGCACCGAGGAGCTCGATGTCGTCGGGCACATACCGAGTCTTGCAGTTCGAACAGATCTTCCGCACCAGGCGTTGTGCGAGAATCAGGTTGAGCGCGCTTGCGACGTTGAACGGTTCGAGGCCCATGTCCAGCAGACGAACTACCGTTTCGGGGGCCGAATTCGTGTGCAGCGTGCTCAGTACGAGGTGGCCTGTGAGCGCGGCCTTGATGGCGATGCCGCCGGTTTCCAGATCTCGTACCTCTCCCACCATGATGATGTTCGGATCCTGACGCAGAAAAGCCTTCAGCGCAGCGGCGAAACTCATGCCTATCTCGGTTCGCACCTGAACCTGATTGATTCCGTAGAGATTGTACTCGACGGGATCCTCCGCGGTCATGATGTTCACGTCCACCGTGTTCACTTTCGACAAGGCCGAGTAGAGCGTGGTGGTCTTGCCCGATCCAGTCGGGCCGGTGACAAGCACCATACCATACGGATTCTGTACAGCTTCCATCAACTCGCGCTCGGCGCGCGGCTCGATGCCGAAGGTGTCGAGATCGAGCGTGAGGTTGCCTTTGTCGAGGATTCGGAGAACCACCTTCTCCCCGAACAGCGTGGGCAGCGTAGACACGCGGAAGTCAATCACCTTGCGCCCGATCTTGAGCTTGATGCGACCGTCCTGGGGCGTGCGTCGTTCGGCGATATTCAGACCAGCCATGATCTTGAAGCGCGAGATCAATGCCGCTCGCATCTTGAACGGCGGCTTCATCACCTCGCGCAGGACACCGTCGACTCGATAGCGTACACGGAGTTCTTTCTCGAAGCACTCGAAGTGGACGTCGGATGCCCCCTTGTGCAAAGCATCGGTGAGTATCGCGTTGATCAGCTTGACGACGGGAGCTTCGTTCACCGCAACCGTCAGCGCGGCGGCGGTCATTTCTTCCTGTTCTTCCTCGACCATCTCGACTTCGTCGCCAAGGTCAATGTCGTCGAGCAGGGTGCCCATCCCGTCGGCCACGTCGACTTCTTCCGGATACACACGTTCTATCATCGTTCGCAGCGTGTACTCGCCAGCGATAACGGGATAGATATCGGACCGCGTGCGGAACTTCAGATCGTCAATGACGCGGATATTCGTTGGATCTGCCATTGCGACGTACAGCACGCGACCCTCACGCTTGAGCGGAAGGACCAGGTGCTGTATCGCAATCTCCGCAGGAACCAGCCGGACAAGCGCAGGATCGATGTCGGATTTTGTGAGATCAACGGCGGGGATCTTGTACTGTCTGGCGAGCAGGCGAGTAAGCGTCAGCTCTTCAACGAGGCCGAGCTTGACCAGAGTGTAACCGAGCCGCCCGCCATTGGAGCGTTGCTCGGAAAGCGCGGTGGTCAACTGCTCTCGCGTGATCAGACCTTCGGAGACGAGCAGCTCACCGATTCGCTCCGCGCTCTGCGCGACGGGAGTCGCCGTAGCCGTCATGGTTGCCCGCCCGTGCTGCGTCGCCGTGCAGGCGGCGCCGTGGAACGCGGATTAACAACTGTATTCCTAGGCCGTGGAATGCGTGAGAATGTCACTCTAGGTGCCAGTTTTCTTAAGGTGCTCGCCGAAATGAACGGGATGCGTCGCAACTCGTCCATCGAGCCAAAAGGCCCGAACGAATCTCGATCGGCAACAATCAGACGAGCGAGACCTTTGGGAAGCACACCAAGTGCATCAATCTCGGACGATGTTGCCAGATCCAGATCCACTATCGACTCAGAGTCTCGGTTGATCTGACCCGTACTTGAAGCAGTGCGGCGCGAACGTGCGGTAGCTGGAGCCGTTCCGGACACTTTTACCGATCGCGACTTCCGGAAACTGCCTGAGCCGGGAACGGTATCCTGGAGAGTATCGGCAGGAGTTCCAAGCGCGGTGGGACGCCGCGAATTCCAGAGGCGCGCGCCGGCGCCGAGCATCGCAACCAGTCCGAAGAACAGAAGAGCCTTTCGCTCTGACGGCGTAGCCATGCCGCGAAGATGAGCGCTACTCGCGAAGCGAGTGCAATCGAGTCTGCGTGAACTGGTGCAGAGTCACGCCGTAGACCGCAGTGATGGTGCGGGAAGCAGACGCGGAGTAACCCCACGTCCGCAGTATCCGAACCTATTGCTGCGCGGTCACGAGACTGGCGGCGACGTCGCCGACGATGCCTAGCGATTTGGCGGAGATCTTGTCCATCGTGTCGGCCAGGGTGTGGTGGTAGCTGTTGTTCGTTGGCCCGTAATCGATGTCAATCACGTCTATCACGCGCAGCCCAGCCTGGAGCAGCGGAATGTGATCGTCCGTGACCGCGTACTTGGCATCCGGAATGAAGTACTGGGAATATCCGAGCGTCGCGGCGGCCTGCCATACCCGATTGACGACTTCCGGCGCTCGCGCGACAGAATTCTGTTCCTGATAGATATTCAGATCCTTGTCGCCGATCATGT
>JALYYT010000039.1 GCA_030946285.1 Gemmatimonadota bacterium | reverse complement strand
AGCCACGGGGGCGAAGTTCGAACTGATCGTCGCCGAGAATTCGCTGTTCGGACCGACGACGACAACCGCCGGATTGCTGGTGGGCGCCGACATACGCCGGTCGCTGGCCGACCGTCACGATCTCGATTTCGCGCTGATACCTGCTGAAACAATCAACGAAGACGGAATTTTTCTGGACGACGCCTCATTCATCGCCGTACGCGAATCGCTGCCAATGCCTGTATATCCATCGTACGATTTCATTGATGTTCTGGAATCGGAAACCAGTGGGGTGGCCGCATGAGCACGACACCCGTAGTGGCACTCGTCGGACGTCCAAACGTCGGCAAGTCGGCCCTGTTCAACCGCATCGTTGGTGGTCACACCGCCATCGTGAGCGAGGAGGCTGGAACGACGCGCGACAGGCACTTCGGTCGCGCGGAGTGGAACGGCCGCTCCTTCTGGATCGTTGATACCGGCGGATTGCCGGACAACACGCGCGAGGCAATCGATGGAGAGATTCGCAAGCAGGTGCTCGAAGCGATATCGGAAGCCGATCTGCTGGCGTTCGTGGTTGATGCGCAGCAGGGAGTGCATCCGAACGACGCGAAAGTGCTTGACCTGTTGCGCGCATCGGACAAGCCATGGATGGTGATCGCGAACAAGGTCGATGACCCCGCGAGCACCGACTTCTACGAGTTTTACCGACTAGGCGCCGGCGAGCCGGTTCCTGTCTCGGCGACCAACGGCAAGGGCTCTGGCGATCTGCTGGACGCCATGGCCGCGCTTCTTCCCGAAGGCGAGCAGGAGGAGGGCGAATCCATTCGCGTCGCTGTTGTCGGACGACCGAACGTCGGCAAGTCCTCGCTCGTCAACAGAATGCTGGGTGAGGAGCGGCTGGTTGTCTCCGAAATCGCGGGCACCACGCGCGACGCCATTGATACTCCGTTCAAGTACCACGGACGCGATTTCGTTTTCATCGACACCGCCGGGCTTCGCCGCCAGGCCAGGATCGACGACGGAATCGAGTTCTACTCGTCGCTCCGCACGCGCAGGGCGATCGAGCGATCTGACGTATGCATCCTCGTAATCGATGCTGTCGAGGGCCTGCACAATCAGGATCTCAAGATCGCCACTATGGCCTGGGAGTCCGGTCGAGCGCTGATCGTCGTCGTGAACAAGTGGGATCTGAAGGAGAAGGAGAACAACACCGCCGCCAAGTTCGAGAAGGAGATCGTTGAGAAAGTCCCGTACCTCGGATTCGTTCCCTTCGTCTTCACGTCAGCGGTAACAGGACAGCGCGTGACCAAGCTGTTCGATCTCGTGCTTCAGGTCGAAGCGGAGCGCGAGAAACGCATCTCCACTTCGGATATCAACGATACGCTCCAGAGTCTGCTCGCGCGGCGCCAGCCGCCGCAGGCGGCTGGCCGCGAGATCAAGCTCAATTATGCGACGCAGGTGGAAACGTCTCCGCCCACGATCGCCGTATTCGGGAACCATCCGGATCTCGTGCAGGAGCACTACATCCGCTTTCTGCACAACGGATTCCGTGCCGCGTACGGCTTCACGGGCAATCCGTTGAACATCGTCATGCGGCGCAAGTCCGCGTGACGCAGAACATCGTCATGCGGCGCAAGTCCGCGTAGATGCTCGCATTGCACGTGCCAGTCGCGGCAGCAATCGTGATCGCCTACGTGGCGGGCTCGATTCCGTCGGCCTCCATCGCGGGCAAGGCACATGGAGTGGACCTCCGGCAGCATGGCTCCGGGAATCTGGGCGCGACCAACGTCGTGCGTGTCCTCGGAATCAGGACTGGCGCGCTCGTGTTCCTGGTCGACACGCTCAAGGGGTTTCTGCCGGTCTTCTTTCTTCCGCAGATGACCGGAACGACGCAGCCGCAGATGCTCAGCCTCGTTATCGGCGCGGCTGCAATACTCGGACACGTCCGTCCTGTCTTCCTGCTCGGCCAGAAGGGAGGCAAGGGGGTCGCGACAGCGGGCGGCGTCTTCCTCGGTGTGGCGTGGCTCCCTGCGTTGCTGGCGATCGCTGTCTGGGTTGTGGTGTTCGCTACGTCGCGATATGTGAGCGTTGCATCGCTCAGCGCATCGCTGGCGTTGCCGTTCGCGTTTTTCTTCACGGGGTCGGCGTACAGCGATCCGTACTTCCTCGCGTCGATCG
>JALYYT010000038.1 GCA_030946285.1 Gemmatimonadota bacterium | reverse complement strand
TCCGTGGCTTTCCGCGGGGTGACCCGAATCGTCGCAATCGGCTGCAGAAACGAAAGCGTCCGGCCTGGAGCCGGACGTTTTTTGCGTTCTACGCCGAGCAATACCAGGCTCAATGGCCGCGAGCAGGAACGAGCTGCGGGCATTCGCAACGACGAAACAATTTCTCATCCTGCTGACAGGTAGGGTCGCTACGTTTCATGACTTTCGCCGATAATTCCAACGAGATTGGCGGCCTTTGCTTGCGCACGTATTCCGAAAATGCACCAGAACATCTTGAAATCACTATTCGGTCCGCTCGTTGTCGCAGCGGCAGTTTTCTTCGTCGGAGCATTTCCTGTTGGTGCACAGGGCACCAGGACCGGTGAAATCCATGGGCGGGTGGTCAGCGACGCTGGCAAGGCTCCGCTTGTCGGAGCCTCGGTGGGGGTCACCGTCTGGGGCTCCACGGTCACGCTTGCGCGCACGATCTCCGGTCCGGACGGTGTGTTCCGAGTGGAGCACCTCAGTCCGGGACGCTATCGCGTCCACATTCGATCACTCGGCTACACGCCGGGTGATCTTGCGTCCGTCAGCATTTCCTCATCCAGCGTCGACGTCGGAAGTGTCGCCCTGATCTCCGCTCCGCTCAAACTGCAGGCCGTGGCAGTGACGGGGGAGCGACAAGACATCCAGCTTGCTCCGGACCGCAACACGTACGTCGTTCGCGATATTCCGACCGCGAAAGGCGGGAGCGCGCTCGATGTTCTCCGCACCGTCCCCGCCGTGGATGTAGACATCGACAACGTCGTGAGCTTGCGCGGTAACTCAGGCGTCACCGTCCAGATCAACGGCCGACCGAGCCCGCTCAAGCCGGCACAGCTCGGCGATTTTCTTGCGCAGTTGCCTGCGAACATGGTGGACAAAGTGGAGATCATCCCCAATCCGTCTGCGCGGGACGACCCGACTGGGGTGGCCGGAATCATCAACCTCGTCCTGAAGCAGCAGGCGGACGCCGGAACGAGTGGTGGCGCGACGCTGGCTGGCGCCACGACTGGACAGGCAAACGCCGGAGTCAACGCCGGACTCGACCGCAGGGGGTTGTCGCTCTACGGCAGCTATGGCTTCCTTCGCGATCGTCGGCCGCGAACAGAAACACTGCTTCGCGAGAACAACTACGTCACGCCGCTCACCTATCTGGCTGAATCATCGGCCCGCAATCAAGCGCGGCAGATTCATACGCTGACAGGCAGCGCATCCTACACGCTCACACCCCACGACGACATCTCGCTCGACCTGCTGCTCAGCTCCCGGCACGACGACGAAACCAGCGGCATAACGTACCGTGCTCTCGACGCAAGTCGCGCGTTGACTGGTCTGTCGAATCGCCTCAGCTCCGGAACGAACCAGGAGAACGATCTTGACGGCACGCTCGCTCTCAAGCACGCATTTGCGGAGAAGGGGCACAAGCTGTCCGCCGAGCTCCGAGCGTTCCGGCATTCGGAAGGCGGACCGAGCGTGATCGCGGCGCATTCGTTGTCGCAAGACGGTACTCCGCTTGACACCACTGACCAGGAGACCCAGCGAAATCTCGAGCGGCCGCAGGAGAATTCGGTCAAGGTGGACTACGTTCGTCCTCTCACTTCCGGCTTGCGTCTGGAATCCGGGTACAAGGGCGCATGGGATCATTTTCATACGGCGCTCGATACGCGCATTCGCGACGCGATGAGCGCGATGTACCTGCCGGACGCGAGCCGAAGCAGCGACTTCGTATACCAGCAGGACGTCAACGCCGCGTATGGCATGCTCACAGGCGAGCAGGGGAAGCTGCAATTCCAGATCGGGATGCGGATAGAGCACGCGTCGACTCAGTTCGACGTGGCTTCCACCAGCGCGACCTATTCCAACACCTACAACAGCCTCTTCCCGAGCGGGCTCGTTGCATACAACATCGACGATGCAACTCAGGTGAAGCTCAGCTACTCGGCGCGCATCAGGCGTCCTGATGATGCTGACCTGCTTGATCCGATCCCGCACTACGCGGATCCGCTGAACCTGTCGCGCGGCAATCCATACCTTAAGCCGGAGCACACGAGTGCCTTCGAGTTCGGAGTGCAGCGCACTATGGGGAAGACGACGCTTCAGGTGACGCCGTTCTTCCGCCGGACATTCGACGCGGTGCGGACAATCGTGACAATTGACACTGTCGGCGTAACTACACGGACGTTCGCCAACATCGCAACCAGCGATGCCTATGGCGGAGACGCCACGCTCGCCGTTAACGGAACGCGATTGAGCGGTTTCCTCGGCAGCAGCGTATTCCGCCAGACGACCAATGCTGCCAACGTCTCACCCAACCTCTCGATCAGCACATTCGGATGGAGGGCGCGCGCAAACGGTGCGTACCGAGTGTCCAAGTCGATTGACGTGCAGGCCCTGCTCACATATCAGGCGCCGATGACCGTGGAGCAGGGCACGACTGGCAGTCGCACACAGTTCAACCTGGCGGCCCGGGAGAAGTTCATGCGGGATCAGTTGAGCCTGACACTGCGCATGATCGATCCGTTCAACACCTCGCATGAGCGCCGGACGACCATCGATCCGCGCTTCCTTCAGACATCGATTCGCGCGCGGGCGGTTCGCGGGCTGCTGCTCAGCGCGAGCTGGACGTTCGGGAAGTCTGGTAAGGAGAAGGATACGATCGATCTGAACGGGGATAACGCGCCTTGATCGGGACGCCGAACCAGTCTGCCCAGGGCGGCCGATAATCTGCACACGCATCCGCATTCGCACACGCACGCGATGCAGTTACGGACGCGGTCTCCTGCACAGGGCGGTGAATAGTACCGCCTGCGGCGTTCCTGGTTGAATCGGATAATGCATACTG
>JALYYT010000035.1 GCA_030946285.1 Gemmatimonadota bacterium | reverse complement strand
CGGCTAACGGAAATGGCGCGGAGTTGTTCGGGTTCAGCCGTGCGGCCTCGCCGTTCGATGGTCTCGCTGCCGGCGATGTACTCGTGGTAGCCGACATCGACGTCGAGTCCGTTCCCGCGGAGAAGCTGGCGCTCGCCAGCGGGATAATCGTGATCGGTACAACGCTTCCGGACAACCTTCGCATGGCATCCATAGTTCTTCCGATCGCGAACTATGCAGAGGAAGACGGAACGTTTACCAATCTTCGCGGGCGAGTTCAGCGATTTGCGCAGGCCAGGGCGGCGCCAGGAATGGCTCGCCCCAGCTGGTGGGTAGTTGGCGATCTGCTTGCGGCGCTCGGAAAGGGAGATGCATACTATCTCGCGAGCGAAGTATTCTCGGCACTAGCGACCGAAGTGCCCGCATTCGGTGGAATGAACTATGACGCGCTCGGAATGCGTGGCCTCGTCGTTTCCGGAGCGAGCCGATGACCGCGATGTATCCGCTGCTGCAGGTGGTCGATCCGCAGGCTCCGATCACCGGCTACCCGACATTCATAGTATTCACGCTGATCAAGCTGATCCTCGTATTCACGTTCTACATGATCTCGGCGGCGCTCCTGACTTTGGCCGAGCGCAAGATATCGGCGTGGATTCAGGGCCGTCACGGACCGAATCGCGTTGGGGGCCGGGGCGGATGGCTGCAGCCCGCGGCCGACGGCGTGAAGAACTTCATGAAGGAAGAAACGGAGCCCGGGAACGCGTCACAACCGCTTTTCAGCATGGCACCGGCGCTCGCGTTCATACCGGCGATGATGGTGTGGTGCATCATCCCGTGGGGCTCGCCGCTTCCGACACGCTGGGGTCGCGTTGACCTCGTTGTCGCGGATCTTCCGATAGGCTTCCTGTTCATCCTGGCGATTGCATCGCTTGGCGTCTACGGGATCGTCCTCGCGGGCTGGGCTTCCAACAACAAGTACTCCTTTCTCGGCGGCCTGCGATCGAGCGCGCAGATGGTGTCGTACGAGGTAGCGCTCGGCATGTCCACGATCCCGGTGATTCTTCTCGCCGGCAACGTCACCTTGGGCGAGATCGTGCGGCAGCAATCGCACGCCATGTGGAACGTGTTCAACCTCACGGTCGCCTTCATCATTTTCATCGTGGCGTCTCTAGCGGAAACGAACCGCGTCCCATTCGACCTCCCCGAAGCGGAATCGGAGCTGATCGCCGGCTACCACACCGAATACAGCGCCATGAAATTCTCGCTGTTCTTCATCGCCGAGTACGCGAACATGGTCACGGCGAGCGCCCTGATGGCTACCCTCTTCCTCGGGGGGTGGGACATTCCGTTCACAGGGTGGGACAACGCGGCACCGTTCACGGTGCTCAAGACGATTCTCACGCTCGGCTGCTTCCTCACCAAAACCGGCTTCTTCGTCTTCGTCTTCATCTGGATACGCTGGACCGTACCGCGCTTCCGCTATGACCAGCTCATGTCTCTAGGCTGGCGCGTCATGCTGCCGCTCGCGCTTGTATACATCGTCCTGATAGCGACGACACTGCTGATACTGCAGGCGATCGGAATCGAGCCAGGACCGTTGCACAGCCTCGTATTGCTGATGGAGAACATCTGCATTCTTCTGCTGCTCTTCGTCATGGTTGACGAGGGTCGCATCATAAGTCCGGCATATGGCCGCGCACAGCAGGCGCGCATGAAGCGACTCCGCGCGCGTGCCGGTGTGCCGACTGCAATTGAAGGAGCTCGCAAGTAATGGCAATAACGGTCAAGCGCGTCAACCGGCCGGTCGCCGAGACGAGCTACGTGAAGTCCACGCTGAAGGGAATGGCGCTGACGCTCAAGCACATGTTCGAGCCGAAGATCACCATCCAGTATCCGGAACAACGCTGGGAGCTATCACCGCGCTGGCGCGGTACGCACAGAATGCTCACGAAGGAAGATGGCAAGGCGCGCTGCGTCGCTTGCGGACTCTGTCCGAGCATCTGCCCCTCCAACTGCATCAAGCTCGTGCCAGGCGAAGATGAGCAGGGAAACCGTTATCCACTGGTGTTCGAGATCGATGAATTCCGTTGCATCTTCTGCGGGTACTGTCAGGAAGTGTGCCCGGAAGACGCGATCCACGTCGGCCAGCATTACGAGAACTCCGAGTATAGCCGCGAGGGACACGTTTACGACCTCGAGCGGCTCATGGCGCAGACCCATCCGGTTTCGGATCTCTGGGACGCCGCCGACCCGCGAGGCGAGTGACGATGGATAATTACGGGCTGTTCTATCAGTTTCACTTCTATCTGTTCGGGATCATAGCGATCGTGGCGGCGGTCACCTTCGTCACGCGCCGGAGCCCGGTCGCGGCGGCGATGTGGCTCGTCGTGACGATGTTCGCGCTCGCGGCGGAGTACGTGATGCTGGACGCGCAGTTCATCGCGGCTATGCAGGTGCTGCTCTATGCCGGCGCGATCATGGTGATCTTCCTTTTCGTGATCATGCTCCTGAACCTGGGAGAAGCCGCTGACATCACCGACGTGCGCGGAATCTGGGGCAAGCTCCTAGCCGGTTTTGTTGGTCTGGTGCTGCTCGCGGAGATCGGCCTGCTCACGCGCACAGGCATCCCGTCAGGCAAGTATGTGGTGAGTCGGGGCTTCCTTGGCGAACAGCTGGACAAGTATGGCGCGGTCGGGGCTATCGCGAGACCGCTTTACCAGGATTACTCGCTCGCATTCGAGCTGACCAGCGTTCTGCTTCTCGTCGCCATTGCCGGTGCCGTGGTACTCGGTCGCAAGGAGTCCAACAGTGCTCGCTGAATCGCTTGGGCTTTCCGCGGTGCTTTTCGTGATCGGCGTCATCGGAGTCCTGACGCGCCGTAATGCCATAATCATCTTCATGTGCGTTGAGCTGATGCTCAACGCGGTCAATCTCACCTTCGTCGCTCTCTCCCGCTACTACGGAATGAGCGGACAGATCTTCGTGCTTTTCGTGATGACGGTGGCCGCCGCCGAGGCAGCGGTGGGACTAGCTATCATCATCTCGATCTTCCGTCACAAGGAGACGGTAGACCTTCGTAACATCAACATCCTCAAAGGGTGATACAGGCTCAAGGAATGGCTCTAGCGAGCAGTCATCCGCTGGCGGGTACGATCGCGGCATGGATGTGGTTGCTGCCGGTTCTACCGTTGCTCGGTTTCGTCATCAACGGCGCGCTCTCGGTGCTGGGCAGCGGGAAGGTCGGGCCGTCGGACCCGGATCTCGGACACGATCAGCATGACACGTCAACAGTAGCTGCAGAACAGTCACCGCATGCGGTAGGCGACGACACTCATGCGCACGTCGAACCGAAGTTTCGGTCGCTGGTGAGTATCGTTGGGTCGGGAGTTCTGCTGTTGTCATTCGT
The DNA here is from genome assembly GCA_030946285.1 of Gemmatimonadota bacterium. Lineage (GTDB taxonomy): Bacteria > Gemmatimonadota > Gemmatimonadetes > Gemmatimonadales > Gemmatimonadaceae > Fen-1247. The sequence continues at coordinate 9,809 of JALYYT010000035.1, read as the reverse complement.
TCTGGCAGCCGCGATCTTCTTCGCGATGCGCGGAGCCGGCATGTCGACGCCGTTCATCCAGACATACTGGAGCTGGATGCCGGTTGGCGATCTCCAGGTGAACTTCGGCTTCCAGCTCGACCAGCTCTCGATGCTGATGGTGTTGATAATCACGGGCGTCGGCACACTGATCCACATCTTCAGCATGGGTTACATGCGAGATGATCCGGGCTACGCGCGCTTCTTCGCGTACCTCAATCTGTTCGTTTTCTTCATGCTGGTCCTGGTGCTCGGTGCGAGCTATCCAATCCTGTTTGTGGGCTGGGAAGGAGTCGGACTCTGTTCGTATCTGCTGATCGGATTCTGGTTCCTGGACAAGGCCAATGCGGACGCCGGCAAGAAGGCCTTCATCGTCAATCGCATCGGTGACGTTGGCGTGCTCATCGCCATGTTCCTGATCTTCGCGAATCTCGGCTCGCTCGACTTTGCCGGAGTCGCCGCGGCTGCGGGTTCACTGCCATTCGGCGGGGCGCTCGTCACCACGATCTGCCTCTTCCTGTTCCTGGGCTGCACCGGCAAGAGCGCGCAGTTGCCGCTGTATGTATGGCTTCCGGACGCAATGGCCGGCCCGACGCCAGTCTCTGCGCTAATCCACGCGGCGACCATGGTCACCGCCGGTGTCTATCTGATCGTCCGCAGCTCGTTCCTGTTTTCGATGTCGCCGGTCGCGTCCATAACTGTCGCTGTCGTCGGTGGGATCACGGCTCTGTTTGCGGCGACGATCGCAATCAAGCAGTGGGACATCAAGAAGGTGCTCGCCTATTCCACGATATCGCAGCTCGGCTACATGTTCGTGGGAGTCGGCGTCGGCGCGTACAGCGCGGGCGTGTTCCACCTCGCCACTCACGCGTTCTTCAAGGCTCTTCTGTTTCTTGGGGCAGGTTCGGTGATCTACGCTCTCCACGAAGCGTATCATCACACCGGGAGCCACGCCGACGCGCAGGACATGCGGAACATGGGCGGGCTGAAGAAGGCGATGCCCGTTACGTGGGTTCTGATGTGGATCGCGACACTGGCCATCTCCGGAATTCCGCCGTTCGCCGGATTCTTCTCGAAGGATTCGATACTGGGCTCGGTATTCGAGCATGCTGACCATTCAACGCTCGCGAGCGCGACCTGGCTCGGGATGTCGGGCCATACAGCGCTGCTGGCAGTGTATGTGTTCGGACTTGCGGCGGCGTTCCTGACGGCGGTGTACATGACGCGAATGATGCTGTACACGTTCCACGGCCAGAGCCGCGCTACTGATGAAGAGCAGAAGCACCTGCGCGAAGCACCATGGATCATGACTGGGCCGCTCGTAGTCCTGGGCGCGCTCAGCCTGTTTGGCGGATGGCTCAATCTCCCGTCCATCACATCGTTCCTTGGCCCCGTGGGCTCGCTGGATCGCTGGCTCGAGCCGGTCGTCGGACATGCGACGATTGCTGTCACCAATGGAGTCGCGCTTGAGACCGCATACAGCACTGAGGCTGCGCTGGTCGGGGCCGCGATCCTGATCGCAGTTGTCGGAATCGCCATAGCGCTGTTCCTCCTGAGGCCTGCGTCGCTGGTTCCCAAGGCCGAATCGCCAGAAGAGCACGGCTTTGAGAAAGTGCTCGCAAACAAGTACTACGTGGACGAAGTGTACGACGTCGCCATCGTCAAGCCGACCTATGGCCTCTCGAAGAACGTTCTGTGGCGTGGGCTCGATGCGGGAATCATCGACAATCTCTTCGTCAACGGATCGGCGGCGCTCGCGCGCGGGCTCGGCTGGCTTGGTTCACGAATGCAGACCGGAAGCACCGGTGTCTACGCGTGGGCGATCGTGATCGGCGCGATCGCGGTGCTCAGTGCTTTCTCTCTCAGGTAAGACGAGCGAATGACAGATTTCCTAAGCGGCATCCACTACAACTCGTGGATCCTTCCGGCTCTGCTGATCATACCGCTTGTCGGGTCGCTGCTCGTCTGGATGCATGGTGCATCCAAAAACGATCTCGCTGACGCTGATGCGAACGCAGGTGGCGCGCGACAGATAACTCTCTGGACGCTCATCAGCGAGTTCGTCGTTTCCTGTGGGCTGTGGTGGTCGTTCGTGCCCGGCATTACCGCTTGGCAGGCCGGCATCGACATGGCCTGGATTCCAGCCTGGGGCGTAAGGTTCTCGCTCGGCGTGGACGGCATCTCGCTCATGCTCGTGCTCCTGACGACTCTCACCATGCCGCTCGCGGTGCTCGGCGGCTGGACGTCCATCAAGACCAAGATCCACTCTTACCTCGCGCTGCTCCTCATCCTCACGAGCGGCATGCTTGGCGTCTTCCTTGCGCGTGACCTGTTCCTGTTCTACGTCATGTGGGAAGTGATGCTGATCCCCATGTACTTCATCATCGGTATCTGGGGCGGCCAGAAACGGCTTTATGCCAGCCTCAAGTTCTTCATATATACGATGCTCGGATCGCTGCTCATGCTGGTGGCGATCATCTACCTCGGAATACACAACCGCGACCTGCTGACCGGCGTTCCCAACTTCAGCTACGACGCGATGATCGCCTCCGGCGCATTGACTCCAACCGCCGCGTTGTGGCTGTTCGGAGCCTTCTTCCTCGCATTCGCGGTCAAGGTTCCACTGTTCCCGTTCCACACATGGCTTCCCGATGCACACACGGAAGCGCCGACGGCAGGATCGGTGATCCTTGCCGGCATCATGCTCAAGATGGGAACGTTCGGATTCCTCCGCTTCGCGCTGCCGCTGTTCCCCGGCGCGGCGATGAATCCGACGGTCAGAACCGCTATCCTCACGCTGGCAGTGATCGGCATCGTCTATGGCGCGCTGGTCGCGATGGTGCAGCCCGACTTCAAGCGGCTCGTCGCGTACTCATCGGTGAGCCACCTCGGTTTCGTGATGCTCGGAATATTCGCGCTCACCGTCCAGAGCGTACAGGGTGCGCTGCTCGTGATGATCAATCACGGTATTTCCACCGGCGCGCTCTTCCTTCTGATCGGAATGATGTACGAGCGACGGCACACACGCATGATCGCGGACTACGGCGGAATCGCGCGCGTGGTCCCGATGTTCGCGGCTGCGTTGACCTTCGTATCACTCAGCAGCATCGGGCTTCCCGGACTCAATGGCTTCGTCGGAGAGTTTCTGGTTCTGCTCGGCACTTTCCGGACGTATCCGCTTTTCGCCGCGATCGCCACCACCGGAGTGATCTTCGCTGCTGCGTATCTGCTCTGGGCAATTCAGCGAATCCTGTTCAACAAGCTCGACAAGAAGGAAAACGAGCACATACCGGATCTAAACTGGCGCGAGATCGGCCTGCTGACGCCGTTGTTCATCTGCATCGTCTGGCTTGGAGTCTATCCGGCGCCTGTACTCCGACGCATGCAGGCTTCAGCGGAGAAGGTAGTGCGAATGGTTGAGACCAATGCGGCGCAGTCTGCGGCGCAGACAGCGGCCCTGCCGGGCGGAGAATAAGAGTGGCCTTCGATCTTTCGCATCCGATGCAGCTGATCGCGGCACTCACGCCCGACATCGTGATGATGGTCGGCGCGATGGTACTCATGCTCATGTCCGCTTGGGGCCCGGAGTCCATGGACCGGCAGCGCAGCGTTGGGATAGCCGGAATTGGCGTCTGCGCCGTATCCGCGGCCGTCGTGCTCTACTTCATAGCCGTCGGAACGACTTCGACCGCTGGCGTGATCGCAACGGACAATTTCCGCTGGATCGTCGACTTGATCCTGCTTGCCGCCACCGCCGGCACGCTCGGACTAATGCTCGATTACAACGTTCGCGAAGACATCATGCCAGCCGAGGCTCACGCCCTGGTACTGTTCGCGACATCCGGCATGATGATTCTTGCCGCCGCGCGCGACCTCACGATCGTATTCCTCGGCATCGAGCTCATGTCGATCGCGGTGTACGTGCTGACCGGTCTCAACCGGCGCAGCGAACGTTCCGCCGAAGGAGCGATCAAGTACTTCCTGCTTGGCGCGTTTTCGACTGGATTCCTGGTATACGGAATTGCACTTACATATGGTGCCACGGGAACGACGAGCCTGACGCTCATCGGCCAGCGCATCGGCGCACATCAGATCATGTCTGCGCCGATGCTGGCTGTAGGCATCGGGCTGCTGCTCATCGGATTCGGATTCAAGGTCGCGCTGGCGCCATTCCACATGTGGGCACCCGACGTATACGAAGGGGCTCCGACGCCGATCACCGCTTACATGGCGGCAGCGGTCAAGGCTGCCGCCTTCGCGACGTTCCTCCGCATCTTCACTGAAGCACTGGGCGGACAGATCGTCGCCTGGCACGTGGTTGTGTGGTGGCTCGCCGCGGTTACGATGGTGGTCGGCAACCTGATCGCGCTTTCGTCGCGTGACATCAAGCGGCTGCTGGCGTACTCGAGCATCGCGCATGCCGGCTACATCATGGTATTGATGGCAACGGGCCAGGCGCTGGGCAGTTCTGCGTTCCTGTTCTACATCGTTGCCTACACACTCGCGACGTTCGGTGCCTTCGGAGTAGTGGTCGCCCTCGGACAGACAGGGGAGCGATACCTGAATGTGGACGACTACGCCGGCCTCTGGACCGTGCGGCCATGGCTTGCAGTCGCGATGGGCGTCTGCATGCTCTCACTGCTCGGGTTTCCGATATTCGGCGGCGCCGGCTTCTTCGCCAAGTGGTACGTGCTTCAGGCGGCACTGTATGCGCCTGAGCCGCAGATACGGCTCGCCATCGTTCTGGTGCTCACGAGCGTGATATCCGCCGGCTATTACATGTACGTCGTTCTGGTGATGTTCATGAAACCGCGCCCCGAAACCGATCGGCTCAGCGACCCACGTAACGTTGGCTCGGCGACCAAGTGGGTAATCGGCACCGCCACGGTCGTCCTGCTCGTGCTTGGCGTGTATCCCAATGCACTCGTGAGTCTCACCCAGCGATCGGGCTCCTACCTCGTTCCTGCCGTCCCGCAGGTCAGCGAGGTAGCGCCTAGGTGACGCTGGTTCGTGACATCTTTCGTGAGTACGACATTCGAGGGATCACCGGGACGCAGCTCACTCCGGACGTTGCACGACTTGTAGGTGGCGCCTTCGCGGCGCTCCTTGCTGAGAGAGGGATCAGTGGAGCCATCTCCGTCGGCCGGGACAATCGCCCGAGTGGCGACGCGCTGCACGACGAGCTCGTCGCGGCGCTCGTGCAGAGTGGCATCCATGTCGTCGACATCGGCGTCGTGCCTACACCCGTAGCATACTGGGCGCAGCACAATCTCGACGTTGTCGCGGGAATCCAGATCACGGGCTCGCACAATCCGGCGGAGTACAACGGATTCAAGCTCGGAGTAGGAAAGGCTTCCATATACGGTGCCGACATCCAGCGCGTGTTCGAGCTCGCCGCTGCCGGGACATTTCCGAATGGCTCGGGCAGCGTTCGTCATGAACCGGTCATCGAACGGTACGTGGACGACATCGTATCGCGAATCGGCCGTATATCGCGTCCGCTGCGCATCGTCGCGGATGCAGGAAACGGAGCAGGATCGCTGGTCGCGCCCAGACTGTTCGAGAAGCTGGGCGTGGATGTGCATTGCATGTTCTGCGAAAGCGACGGGACGTTCCCGAATCACCACGCCGATCCTACGGTACCGGAAAATCTGGAGGATCTCGTTCGCGAGCTGCAGCGCGGCCAATACGATTTTGGTATCGCGTTCGATGGTGATGCAGATCGTATCGGCGTAGTCGAAGGCTCCGGCGAGATCATCTGGGGCGATTATCTGCTGTTGCTCTACGCCCGCGATGTGCTCCAGCGTGTTCCCGGCGCGCCCATCATATTCGACGTCAAGTGCTCGCAGGCCCTCCCCGACGCCATCGAAAAGGCCGGCGGTGTTCCGGTGATGTGGAAGACAGGTCATTCGCTGATCGAGGAGAAGATGCACGAGATGCACTCCCCGCTCGCGGGGGAGATGTCGGGCCACATGTATTTCGAGGAAGGCTGGTATGGATTTGACGATGCCCTGTTCGGTGCCGCCCGCATACTCCGGATCGTGGCTGATTCCGGCAAGTCCGTGCATGAGCTTCTGGCTGATGTACCTCGTTTCGTCTCCACCCCCGAGATTCGCGTTGATTGCCCAGACGACATCAAGTTCGGTATCGTCCGCGAAGCCGTTCGCCACTTCGCGGCAAAATACAAGACGCTCGACGTGGACGGCGTACGCATCCAGTACCCGCATGGCTGGGGACTCATTCGCGCTTCCAATACGCAGCCGGTGATCGTATTGAGATTCGAGGCAAGCACGTCTGAACAGCTCGACGCGATCCGCGCGGAGATAGAGGGATGGCTCACGCAGCACGGCGTCCAGATCTAGCGTGACTCGCGGCCAGCGGCTCACCGCCGTCATCGCCGCGGCCGCGGCCGTGCTTCTCGTTGGCAGAGGCGCAGCAATCCTGTATTCCGATCAGGAGTGGTACGCCAACCTTGGCGCGGTCTCCGTCTGGAATGACCGCATGGCGAGCACCATGTGGCTGTTCGGCCTCGCCATCGTGGTGGGGACCGCTTTCGCGTGGGTGAACGTGTCTGCGGTAAGGCGCTCGGTTGCCGCGCTTATCGTGCCCAAGCGGATCGGGAACGTCCAGTTTGGCGAGGAAGTCCCATCCGCACGACTGCGTGCCCTGACCGGTGCCGTAAGCGTTGCAGTTGCGCTGGTCAGTCTCTACGGACTCCCTTCGTGGACGACCATCGCGCTTTGGCGTTCCAATGTGGCGTTCGCCGAAAGCGATCCGTATTTCACGCTCGACCTCAGCCATTTCGTCGCATGGCTGCCGCTCGAGATTGGCGCGTATCAGTGGTGTGTCACGCTCTTCGCGATCACCTCAATTCTCGTGGTCGGACTGTATTCGCTCACACCGAGTCTCAGCTGGGACTCTTCCGGGCTCCACGTGACGCCGCACACGCGGCGCCACATCAGCGCTCTCGGCGCTCTGCTGCTCGTGCTCGCTGCCTGGGCTTTCCGTCTGGACGCATTCCGCGAGCTTGTTCACGGGAGCGGCGTTGATGGACTTTTCACACGAACTGACCACGCATTCATCATTCCGCTGGACCTCGCGCTCTCACTGTTGAGCCTTGGCGCGGCCGTGGTGTTGCTGATCGCTGGATGGATGGGGCAGACCACGACTGCCTTGATCAGTGTCAGTGTGGTGATTATCGGCACAGTCGCATCGCAGGTGATCGGTCCCTGGATCTCGGCGCGCGTAGCGGCCAATCCCGCCAATTCGCAATCCGAGCGCCCGTACGTGGAGACGCGTGGCGATTTCAATCTTCGAGCGTATCCGCAGGAAACGATCCCCCAGTCGATCCACTTTCTCGCTGACTCAACACTGCTGGCGAACGCTGGGCAGATCCAGATTCGGGGCGCACTGCCGGACATCGTGTTTCCTGGGGCGATTGGCGTGGCCGTCGTTTCCGATCCTAGTCGTCTGATAAGCGCGCCGCGGCTCGGTACCGGCCTCGCGCGCTTCATGCACGCGTGGTCGGAGCAGAATCTGCAGATGTTGTCGGGCGATGTAAAGTCGAGCGACGCGTTCGTACGGGAGCGTGACATCCGGGCGCGCGTTGCAGCGCTCGCGCCAGCGCTTGCGATGTCGACTGCAATCGGCGCGATACCTACGTCGCGCGGAATCCTGTGGATCGTGGACCTGTACAGTATCAGCGAGACGTATCCCCTCAGCGCACCGCGCCAGGCCGGTACCACGCGGATGACTTACCGTCACCACGTCGCTACGGCGTACGTCAGTGGCGGCACCGCGGCCACGATCATCGTGCCCGACTCGGCGCTCGATCCGGTTGCCCGCGCCTGGTTTGGCGCGCATCCGGGGCGCTACATCGCGCCGCGCGTCCCGCCTCAGTTGCTCGCGCCGCCGCCCGTTCCACCCGCGCAGCCTTCCGGTTCGACTCCCGAGGATCAGTTGTTCAGACAGAATGTGAACAGAATCTACGACCGTATGCGTGCGTCGCTCGACTCCGGAAATCTTCGCGCTTTCGGAGCGACGTTCGACACGCTCGGAATGGTCGTAAAGGGGCGCCAGTGACGAGCAATGGACGAAAGCGAGCGGTAATCGCACTCGGTGGCAACGCACTCTCGCCCGCCGGCGAGCGCTCGACAATATTCGATCAGTTCAGGCATACGCGCGAAAGTCTTGGCGCGGTCGTGTCGCTCGCGCAGAGCGGGTGGGACGTCTGCATAGTTCACGGCAACGGCCCCCAGGTTGGCGACGAGCTGGTGCGCAATGAAGAAGCGCGCGCTACGGTCGAACCCTTGCCGCTCGGGGTCCTCGTCGCTGCAACCGCGGGCTGGATCGGCTACATGATTCAGCAGTCTCTCGAGAACGCACTGCGCGCGGCAGGCGCCGATCGGCGCGTTGTTACCGTTCTGACCCAGGTCGTCGTTGACCGTAACGATCCGGCGCTCGTGAAACCGTCCAAGTTCGTCGGGCATGAGCTGTCTGCGGAACGCGCGGCCGAACTCGCTGCCCGTGATATTGCGACTGCTACCGACGGCAACGGACGAATCCGCAGAGTCGTGGGAAGTCCGTATCCCGTGGAGATCCATGAAGCCCAGGTTGTCGACGCGTTGCTCAGCGAAGGCGTCATCGTCGTCGCGTGCGGTGGCGGGGGAATTCCGGTGTATCGGGATGCCGGTGGCGCTCTCGAAGGCCTCGATTGCGTTGTTGACAAGGATCTCGCGGCGGCAGTGCTCGCCACCGGACTCAATGCGGACCTGTTCATGATCCTGACCGATGTTGATGCGGTTTACATCGACTGGGGAAAGCCGACGAAGCGCCCCCTGTCGCGTGTTACAGTATCCGAGATAGACGATCTGGATGCGCGACACACCTTTGGAGAAGGGAGTATGGCTCCCAAGGTAAGAGCCTCGGCGAAATTCGTGCGCCAGACCGGCGGACGTGCCATTATTACAGAGCTTTCGCGCGGCAGCGACGCCGTAGCGGGACGTGCGGGGACGGAGATCGTTCCCGCCTAGATGCGCCAATAAACGGAGCCAAATTGAACATTCACGAATATCAGGCGAAAGAGATCTTTCGCGCCCACGGGGTGCCGATCCCGCCGGGCGATGTGGCAACCACTCCCGCCGAAGCCGAAGAAATAGCGCGCCACTTCGGCTCTACCGTCGTTGTAAAGGCACAGGTACACGCCGGAGGTCGCGGGAAGGCGGGTGGAGTGAAGCTTGCAAAGTCTCCTGCGGAAGCGAAGGAGATCGCAGCGAAGATCCTCGGCATGCAGATAAAGGGGATTACAGTCGAGAAGGTGCTGGTGACGCCTGCTGCCGACATCGCGACCGAAGCGTACGCTGGCATCATCCTCGACCGTGTTTCCAAGAAGCCGGTCTTCATGGTAAGTCCGGCCGGCGGTATAGACATCGAGGAAGTCGCGGCGAAGACGCCGGAGAAGATCATGCGTCTTCCAATTGATTCGCGGTACGGACTGCGCGGATACCAGGCGATGCAGCTTGGCTTCTTTCTGTACAGCGACGTGAAGCAGGTGCGCGCCGCTGCGAAGATCATGCAGGATCTTTATCGCGCATTCATGGAAAGCGGCGCATCGCTCGCGGAGATCAATCCGTTGGTGACCACCCCCGACGGTGAAGTGCTCGCACTGGATGCGAAGATGGTCATAGACGATAACGAGCTAGACCGGCGCCCGAGTATCGCGGCGCTGCGCGATGACAGTTCCGAGGCGCCGAGCGAAGTCGATGCGCGCGAGGCCAATCTAACGTTCATCA
>JALYYT010000028.1 GCA_030946285.1 Gemmatimonadota bacterium | reverse complement strand
TGGACGGAAGGGTTTCCACAGCGATGCTGGAATGGATGTTGCGCCACGAGACTGAATGCACCGCCCTCGAGTGAAGCAACGTATCAACAGGACGCCATTTGTCGCGACGGCTGTGGTTGGCGCGGTGGGATTCGCGGCGCTATCGTCGACAGTCGCCGCACGGCGAACACGCAGTTTCGATCAGTCTCTCCGAAAAAAGATCGGGACCCGTCACGGCAAGACCTCGAAGCGCGTGGTCGCGGCGCTCGGCTATTCCGGGAAGACGTGGGTGCATGGACCCGCAGCGGCGTTGCTCTCTACTTACGTGAAACACCGCGGTTCGCTGGAAGGATCGCGTGCGATCAATCTTGCCGGGACGCTTGCCGAGAGCGCGTGCAAGACGTTCGACTGGGTGCTTCGGCACCGCGCTCCGCCGCCGGGCCGGCACGCTCCACGGGAGCAGAGCTTTCCGAGCGGGCATACACTGGAGACCGCGGCGATCGCGATAACCGCAGCGCACGTACTGTGGCGCGAAGGGATGGCGGGTGCACGAATCGGATTTCCGATCGCAGCGGCAATACCCATTCTCGAAGGCGCCGGAAGGCTATATCTCGACCGTCACTGGGCCACGGACGTAGCAGCAGGGTTGCTTGGGGGTGTGACGATCGCCGCCATCTGCATTCTCGGGTATGAGCATAAAGTCCAGCCGCACGACTACTGGTGATGACCGCAAACACGGAAGGGGCATCGGCACCCGATGTCCCTTCCGTGTTCTTCTCAGGCACGCTTTCGCGTGGTTTTTCTAGACTGCGTCGCTGAGGCTGGTGAAGTTGAAATCGTGGATCTTCAATGGAGGCATTATCACTGCGGCGCCGGGACTGCTATCCTCGCTTGCGCTGACACGCACCGGCGCGCCGAAGGCGTCCACATTGTTCAACATGAACACGGGTGATTCGTTGTAGCGAAAATTCTTGATAGCGTGCGTGACCTTTCCATTCTCGATCAGGAAGGTTCCGTCACGAGTAAGTCCGGTATAGAGAATCGTGCGCGCATCAACGGGTCGGATGTACCAGAACCGTGTGACAAGAACCCCCCGTTCAGTGCTCGCTATCATCTGCGCTACGGAAGAATTGCCGCCGGACAGGCGAATGCTCCCGAACGCAAGCGCGGTCGCGGCCTTGCTCTGTTTATCTGCCCAGTACCGATCGTAGATCAGGTTCTTCAACACTCCGTCCTCGATCAATACAACTCTCTCGGAAGGTCTACCGTCCTGCGTAATGCCGCTTCCGATGTTGTCGGCGGGATCCGACACGAGCGTGACGCGTTCGTCCGCGATCTTCATTCCGATCTTGTTGCCGCCGCCCGGCTTCGAAAAGAAGGATCGCCCTTCGTCCGCTGCTCTGGCCTGCGCGGAGAATGCCAGAATCGGGATGAGATTACCAACGGCAGTCGGCTCGAGAACGACGGTGTAACGACCAGGTTCGATCGCGACGGGGTTGCGCGAATTTCCGGCTTTCTCCGTAGCGGTCGCTCCTACGGCGTCAGCGTCGATGCCAGACCAGTCGTTGGCATTTGCACCGCCCCAGCCTGAGCCGGTTCCGTCAGGCGTGCGAACAGTCGCGGTCATGCTTGCGCCACCGGTCTGTTCGAACCCGAAAAGGCCACGGGAGTTCGCGAGCGCGCGCGTTCCGACGCGCGCCTCGATGTAACCGGTAGCGACGAACCCGGCCGCGCGCGCCCTATCAGTCACGGATTTCACGGCGCGTGCACGGTCGTTTGCGCTGGGAAAGCTGATCGTCTGCGGCCGTTCCGGTGGATAAGTCTGCGGGCCGAGATCGGGCATGCGTTCCGGGTTTTCCGCGCTCAGTCGCGCGAGCTCCTCGGCGGCCTTGACAGCGGCGGCCAGCGACGCGCCGTCGGCCTTGTTTGTGGTGACACTCGCCGATCGTTTGCCGAACGAGCTGCGAACGGTGATGGTCGTGTCGGTCTCGTTTCCCGCAGTCGAGACCTGATTGACGGCGAACCGTGTGTTGGCGCGAGCGTCGCTGTTGATGCTCACTGCCGTCTCGTCCGCCTTGGCGAACGCAAGCGTTCGATGGGCAAGCGACTCCGCTTCAGCGCGGGTGAGAATTCCGGCGGGATTGGACGTGAAAAGAGACTTCGGGCGGCTCATGCCTTTCTCCCGGTATTTATTACGTTGATATTGCGGAAGCGGCTGGGAACACAGCCATGACTGATTGCGTTCGATTGACTCGGCTGGCCCTTCCCGTCATTGAACGCGCCCCCCAGCTGATAGGATTTCTCGCCCCCGATCATGTCGAGGCTTCCCCAGAAATCGGGCGTGCGCATCTGGTACGCGACATCCTTCAGCATGCCGACTATCTTGCCGCCCTTGATCTCATGGAAGACCTGTCCACCGAACTGGGCGTTGTAGCGCTGCTGGTCAATCGAGAACGAGCCGTCGCCGATTATCGCGATGCCACGATCAGTCGCGGCAATGATGTCGTCCCAGCCGATATCCTTCGCACCGGGAAGAAGGGACACATTCGGCATCCGCTGGAATTGCACATCCTGCCACGATTGCGCGTACGAACAGCCATGGGAGCGTGTAGGCTTGCCCTGGCTCTTGTACCACCAGTCCAGCTGCATTGCCTGCTCTCGCGTGGTCTGGTAGTCCTGGAGTACGCCTTCCTCGATGATCATGAACTCGTCCGGCTTCACGCCTTCGTCGTCCCAACCAATCGCGGAGAGTGAACCGTGTTGCGTGCGGTCACCCCGGATGTTCATGAGTGCTGAGCCGAAGCGAAGCTTGCCGAGCATTTTTTCGGGAGGCGCTACGAAGCTCGTGCCCGCGTAGTTTGCCTCGAAGCCTTCTGCGCGGTCCAGTTCAGTTGGATGTGCTACAGACTCGTGGATAGTGAGCCAGAGATGGGACGGATGCAGAACGAGATCGTAGCGTCCTACGTCCACCGACTTAGCGGACAGTTTCTGCACCGCTTCAGTAGCCCATTTGGTTGCGCCATCGACGAAATTCACGCTCGTTACGTATTCGTAGCCGAGTCCCATCGGAGCGATGTCGTTGGATTGACGGGACTGGAAATCACCGGTTGACGACACTGCGGTGACGTTCATGGAGGGTTGTGCGCGGTAGATCGTCTGCACGACGAAAGTGCCATCGGAAGTTGCGAGCGTCTTCTCCTCGCGCAGGAAAAACATGTTCGACGTCACGAACCGTGCGCCCTGCACCTTCATTGCAGCCGCGTTGGCCTCGAGCAGCAGTCCCACCTTGTCGCCAATGGCGACGTCGAAGGGATCGATGCGAATTGGACTCTTCCATTCCCCGTTAGCGGGGGGAGCGGGCGCGAGTATGATGGGCCGGATCTGAACGGCGCTGTTGGCTTTGGCGATCGCGACCGCGTCACGAGCAATCTGCGCTACCGTGTCCCGGGTCAGGATGTTACTCGCCGCGAATCCCCAGGCCCCATTCGCCAGAGCGCGTACACCGAAGCCGAGTGTATCGCTGTCATCGACATTCTGGAGCCGATTTTCACGCGTGCTGATTCGCTGCGATCGGCGCGCCGATATCCGGATGTCGGAATACGACGCGCCCGCGGACTTTGCGGCGTCCAGCGCGACCTGGGTGAGCTCACGATAAGTGGGATCGCCGATTGAAGGCTGGGGAGCTACCAACCGATCAACGGAGGCGAAGCCACGCGAGCCGATTGCGCTGGTGGCTGCGACGGC
>JALYYT010000014.1 GCA_030946285.1 Gemmatimonadota bacterium | reverse complement strand
CACGTTGTCGGGCTTGATGTCGCGATGTACCATCTCCGCTTCGTGAATCACGGCGAGGGCGCGTGCGATATCGCAGAGGATCTGCACGGCCTCAGGGTAAGGCACATGCCCCTTGCCAAGACGCGCGCGCAGAGTCTCACCGCGGACGAATGGCATGATGTAGTACGGAATCTCGTCCACCGTGTGGCCGGCGGCGATCACAGGCACGAGATGCGGGCTCTGGAGTACTGCCGCTGCGCGTATCTCGCGCGCGAAGCGCTGCACCGACACGGAAGAAGCAAGCTCTGGAAGCAATGCCTTGATGACAACCGGACGATCAAGATTCGTGTCCTGCGCGACGAACACGCGCGACATCCCGCCGCCTCCCAGCTCGCGCTCCAGCGTATATGCACCGCCCAGCGCGGCCTGCAGAGACTCGCGCAGGTCCAGCGTCATCCCCTGAACCAGACGCGGAGAAACTGATACCACTCGTTGATCGACGTCATCGCCTCCTCGGTCTCGACGCGCCCGTCGGCCGTTCCTTCGCTCCTGTCGGCGGTGATATTGGGCAGGACTACCGTCTCCACAGTGATAACTTCGGCGCCACTCTCCGTAATCCATGCGTTGGCAGCCCGAACAGCGGCATCGAACGTTTCGTAGTCATCTCCATGAAGAATACCACGCTTGATTGCCTGCGGCGCGAAATCGCGATACTGTATCACTGGCCTGTCGCTCCTCTCACCGTGGAGTCCTTCCGCGCCGAGTCTGGCCTGCCACCGATCAGGGTGTCAGCGAGCACCCTTCCGTCCATTCGCCGGAGCTTTCTCGCGAGCACTTGCTCGGCCTGCGCGTATGTGGCCCGCAGGTCACGCTCGGATGCCACGACCTCGCGCAGGTAGTTGTCGGCGGTGTGCACCGCCATTTCGGCACCGCCCGGCTTGAAATCGCTCGCCTGAAGCACTGTCTGGAATCCACTGCGAGCGTCCTCGCGGAACCTGTCCTGCAGCGTATACGTCAGCGACAGCGCCGCAACTGTTTCGTAGTCCAGATGAGTCAGCGCACCGGTAGCGATCGAGGTCTGCCATGCGGTCTGCAGCAGCGACGGCGGACGCAGACCGTCAACACCGACGGCACTTTGAAAATCCGATTGCGTCTTGATACTGTGCGACGATTCCACGCCGCTGAGCATCGTCTGCAGTCCCTCGTGGTACGGAAGCACGTCATCCATCCTTGCTTCGTTCCGGCGGATCTCCGTGACGAAGTTCGACATCGCCTCCCGCGCCAGCGTCTGCTCTGCGCGCTTCTGTTTCCACTGGTCAACCCACAGCGCAAGCAGAATACTCACCGTGACGGCGATGGACTGCACGATCACCTCGGCGAGCCACGCAGGTTTGTGCATTGTAAGCCGCGCCTTGGTGCGAACCGCTACTTGAGCGGGTAACCGGGATCCGACGGAAGCTTGCCGTCGATCCTGATTATCCGCACGTCCGCCGGTATTGCCGAAGCCGGAACGAAGGTTATCGAACCAGGGATCACGCCAACCAGGCTCATTGCCATGTCCGCGCTGTAAACGATCTTCGGGCCACCTGCGACTTCCGCGCGAAACATCTTGCCGATCCAGTATTGGCGGAATTGATCCTCATCCATCCTGTAGATCTCGTCCAGCACCACTGCTCGCTCACGTGCGACCGGCGCTCGCACGAGCAGGGTCACCTTCGACCGATCCGGCCAGTACTGCTGCTGGCCAAGGAATATGCGCCGCAGCTCCGCGAAGGACAGATCGGTAACGCCGCTCTTCGGGTTGACGACGATCGCGATAGGCTGCCTGGCTGGCGCCTGGGCAGTCGCGGTACTCGGCGCAATCAACGAAAGTGTGACAGCCGATGCCATAAGTATGGGAATGATCATGACGAGGCGCGTCATGAGCCGAACTGCGCGTGATGCGATCGTCGTTTTCACTGGTGCCCCGGGATATGGTCTCCACCGCCCAGGTCCGGGACGGTGAAGCTTGCCTGAAGGTACGCGCCGTTGGACCATGCGTTGCTCTGGAAGTGCTCGCGGCGGTATTCCGCCTTGAGTGCGGCGAACGGATTGAAGTCGTAGCGGATGCCGCCGATTCCGGCCTGGTAGCCGAGCGCAAGAGGGGCGAATACGACATCCTTCGCGGAAATTGTCGTACGCTCGTAGCGGGCGTAGGGCTTGAATTCATGAGCG
>JALYYT010000010.1 GCA_030946285.1 Gemmatimonadota bacterium | reverse complement strand
GCGCAGGGCGTTACCAACGCTCCGGCAGACCTCATCGTCACCAACGCGCACATCTACACCGTCGATGATTCGCGTCCCGCCGCGCAGGCGTTCGCCGTTCGCAATGGGATGTTCGCGTTCGTCGGTTCCGAACGCGAGGCCATGGCCCTGCGCGGCGCGAACACGCGCGTGCTCGATCTGCACGGCGCGACGGTTGTCCCCGGACTCGCCGATGCGCACGGTCATATCGCGGGCCTCGCAGAATTCCTTCGCGACGCAGATCTTGTCGGCAGCCTGTCTTATGACGAAGCGGTTGCGCGCACCGTCAAGCATGCCGGAAAGCCCGCGAGTGGAGAATGGGTCTTCGGACGCGGCTGGGATCAGAACCGCTGGGCCGTGAAGCAGTTTCCGACCGCTGCGGCGCTCGATCGCGCATTTCCCGACAATCCGGCGATGCTCGAACGCGTGGACGGACACGCGCTGCTTGCGAACGCGCGCGCGATGCAGGCTGCGGGAGTCACCGCCGCCACGAAAGATCCCGAAGGCGGCCGTATAATTCGCGATGCGAACGGCAATCCCACTGGCGTCTTCGTGGACAACGCGATGGGTCTCATCAACCGCGCAATTCCCGCTCCCACCGCGGCGCAGCTCGAACGCGGCCTGACAGCGGCCATCGCCGAATGCAATCGCTGGGGCCTGGTGTCGGTGCACGATCCGGGTGAGCCGCGTGCGGTAATCGACGTGATGGAATCCATGGCGCGCGCCGGAAATTACAATTTGCGCGGCTACATTCTGATCTCGGACGACAGCGCCGCGATCGCGCACTACTATACGCTCGGTCCGCGCAGCGCGATGTACGGCGGCCACCTCTGGGTCCGCGCGATCAAGCTCTACGCCGACGGCGCGCTGGGGTCGCGCGGCGCGGCACTGCTGTCACCGTACTCCGACGATCCCGGCAATACCGGCTTGCTCGTCTCGACCGAAGCGCACCTGCAGGATGTCGCAACGTCCGCGCTGCGTCACGGCTTCCAGGTCGCAACTCACGCCATCGGGGATCGCGGAAACAGGAACGTGCTCGACGCTTACGATGCTGCGCTCAAGACCGTGCCGACCGCCGACCACAGGTTTCGCGTGGAGCACGCACAGATCATCGACCCGGCGGACATTCCGCGGTTCGCCGAACTCGGTGTGATTCCAAGCATGCAGGCGAGTCACCAGACGAGCGACATGCGCTGGGCGGAAGACCGACTTGGTGCGTCACGCATCAGAGGTGCGTATGCATGGCGGTCCTTGCTGAACACGGGCGTGATCATCCCGAACGGAACGGATTTTCCGGTCGAGGCTGTAAACCCGCTGATCACGTTCCACAGTTCCGTCACGCGTTCCGACGCGACGGGGTGGCCCGACGGAGGCTGGTATCCGGAACAGCGCATGACGCGTGACGAGGCGCTCCGCTCGATGACGATCTGGCCCGCATACGCCGCTTTTCAGGAACACGCCATGGGCTCGATCACACCGGGCAAGTACGCCGATTTCACTGTTCTCGATCAGGATGTCATGACGATTCCTGCGCGCGATATTCTGAAGACGAACGTCGTCGCGACCTACATCGGCGGAAAGAGCGCGTACGAGCGCAAGTAGTTCATGTATTCAACATGTCTGTTCTGTCATTCCGATCTCGGTACCAATGAGGTAGTTGAGCACTTTCCGGTCGGGCGACGGCTGGCGTTCGACGAGGCCAAGGGTCGGCTTTGGGTGATCTGCCGCAGCTGCGAGCGCTGGAATCTCACGCCGATCGAGGAACGGTGGGAGGCGATAGAGGAATGCGAGCGCATGTTCCGCGCGACAAGGCTGCGCATGTCGACCGAGCACATCGGCCTGGCGCGTGTGAGCGAGGGGCTGGAACTGGTGCGCGTCGGGGAGCCGCAGCGTCCCGAGATGGCCGCGTGGCGGTACGGCGATCAGTTCGGGAGACGCAGACGGCGTTACTACATGGTGGCCGGAGCCAGCGCCGTCGCCGTCGGTGCGCTCGTGTCGGGCGGGATCGGCCTCGGACTGTTCGCCGGCAGCGGCTCCTTGCTGATCAACGCCACGGTACACGGCTACACGCAGATTCGGCAACGCCGCGTAGTCGCTCGTGTTCCGACCTCCGAAGGAGTGATTGACGTCACACGCCGGCACCTCAACGACGCGAAGATAGTTCGTGACGGTCCTGACGCGTGGTCGCTGGAAGTCGGATATACGGGCCGCGCCGCCGCTGGAGCGTATCGATGGTGGGAGTATCAGCCCAACCGTATTGTCGGCACAAAGCGTACGGTGCGCGTCGAGGCGCGCGAAGCCCTACCGGCGCTCGCGGCGTTGTTGCCGAGCGTGAACGGCACCGGCGGTGGCCGGCCGCAGGTGCGGGCGGCAGTAACGATGATCGAGGAAGCAGGCGATGCGACAACGCTGCTCGACCGGGCCGCGGCACTCGCACTGCGTCCCGGTCGGTACGCGCCCGCGGCGGGTCGCCTGTCGAAGATTCCGATCGAAGCCCGTCTGGCCCTGGAGATGCTTACACACGAGGAGGCAGAGCGCCGCGCACTAGAAGGCGAGCTGTCGGTTCTCGAGGAGCGCTGGAAGGAAGCCGAGGAGATCGCCGCGATCTCCGACAACATGTTCCTGCCGGCATCCGTCACCGACTTCATGACGAAGCTTCGCGGGTAAGCCCCATCCGGCTGCCGCATCCCGAGCACGTTCTTTGGTGTATTGAAGTACCACTACGTTCATGGAGACACGTTGGCCGCACCACTGCTTGAGTTCTTCGGTCTCGTACCCGGCGCGTCCAAGCGCGGCACTGTGGACGTGGTCGCGCCGGTGCGCACGTTCGCGGATGTAATTCTCCCGCCACGCACGCGTCAGACACTCGAGCTTGCGCTCGCGCAGGTCCGCAATCACGACCTGATCTTCCGTCAGTGGGGACTTGGCGAACGTCACGCTACCGGCCTCGGCCTCGCGTTCAACTTCGCCGGCCCGCCGGGTACCGGCAAGACGATCTGCGCCGAGGCGATCGCACAGGCCCTCGGACGTCGTCTGCTGGTGGTTCGATACGCGGAGATGGAGTCAATGTGGGCCGGTGAGACTCCGAAGAACGTCGCCGCAGTCTTCCGGGTTGCGACGGAGCAGGACGCCGTGTTGTTCTTCGATGAGGCCGATGCAATAGCCGCGCGTCGCGCCTCTTCAACGCTCCAGCCGATGCAGCGCGAGTCCAACACTACAGTCAATGTGCTCCTCAGGGAGCTGGAGAGCTTCAACGGCGTCGTCATCTTCGCCACGAACCTCGCCGCCAATTTCGATCCAGCTTTCGAACGGCGTATTCGTACACACGTGCTGTTCGAGCGTCCCGGGATCGAGGAGCGCGAGCAGATCTGGCGTGTGCAGGTGCATCCAGACAAGACTCCACTCGCGACCGATGTCGATTTCCACGCGCTTGCAGAGACGTTCGATGCGAGTGGAGGAGAGATAAAGAACGCCGTCCTCAAGGCAGCGGCAATGGCTGCAGCGGAACCGTCGGGCGCCGCTCGCCGCGCGATTCATCAGGCTCATTTCGAGAGCGCGATGCGCGAGGTGCTTGGTGCGAAGAGCATCATGCGGCAGTCGCTGTTCGAAGGCGAGCCGACGCCGCAGGATGACGCCGAGCGGCGAATCATGACCGCGTTCGAGGAGGCACAGGTCCGCTGGGCCGGTGCCGTCCGCGTCACTCTCATTGTTGCAGGCGTCGCGCTCGTACTCGGCGCATCTGCAATGCTTGTCGCTCTCCTGCGCTAGCTGTCGGGAACCTGACGCGCGTTCGAGGGGGCACGTTGAGCGCGTCGTGACGCCTACGGCCGCGTGGGCCTTAACATCCGGGAAATTGACCCGTCAAATGTTTGTCACGCGCACTGATTCGCGCGTGCAACTCACAAAGGAGAAGGTTCCAAAATGAAGATGAAACTCCTGACGGTTGCGGCCGCGGCCCTGATGGCCGCGCCAATGCTTCATGCTCAGTCAACTACCGCTACCGCTACCGCGACACGCAGTCATTCCGAGATGGGGACGCGTCATGGTCGCCATGGAATGATGATGAAGGATCTGAATCTCACCGCTGATCAGAAGGCGAAGGTCAAGGCGATTCATGAGAAGTACGCCACGCGATTCAAGGCGACGCGCGCGAACTTCAAGCCGGATTTCGACGCGATGAAGGCTGCTCGCGCTCGCGGCGACAGCGCGGGAATGCGCGCTGCACGCGCCAAGCTTCAGGCCGACAGAGGGCCGTCCATGCAGGTGCACCAGCAGGAGATGTCCGAGGTACGTGGCATCCTGACGCCAGCGCAGCAGACCAGGTTCGACGCAGCGCAGGCGAAGTGGAAAGCGAACGAGGGCAAGCGCGATGGTGCCTGGAAGGGCAAGCGCCGCGCGAAGCCAGCGGTGTAGTCTCTACGTTCGTCAGCAGGTTTGCAGGAGAGCGCGGGCAGTCCGGATTGGATTGCCCGCGTTGTTTTTTCATAACGCCAGTCTGCAGAGCTTCGCCGATATTGTCGCTGTCAACTTCATCGCGATATCAACGGAGAGAAACATGAAAGGAAAGGCCGCACTAGTGTTCATTCTGGTGGCTGCGATGCTTCCGGGTCACGCCGACGCGCAATCCGTTCGAAGAAAACTTCCCTCCCGCACCGCGTTGCGCGCCGAGCTGCAACTCACGGCAAGCCAGATCGCGCGAGAGAAGGCGATCCACAACCAGTACGCTCCCTTGATCAAGTCGGCGCGCCGCGCGTCCCGGGACAGTGCTTCGCGACTTCGGGACGTGGAGTTGCATGAGTTCCGGACGATTCTGACCCCATCCCAGCAGGAGATGCTCGACGCTGCGACAGCGGTCGCGCCGAGTCATCGGAAAGCTTCGGTGGCGCGGGTGGTTCCGGCGCGGATATCAGTGCCCCGGTGAGGGATGAGGAAAAGAACC
Organism: Gemmatimonadota bacterium; assembly: GCA_030946285.1. Taxonomy (GTDB): domain Bacteria; phylum Gemmatimonadota; class Gemmatimonadetes; order Gemmatimonadales; family Gemmatimonadaceae; genus Fen-1247. The sequence continues at coordinate 10,867 of JALYYT010000010.1, read as the reverse complement.
GATGGCGTGCATCATCCCCGACGCCTTACGCCGGTTCGTAACCGTCACGTTGCAGGAGTACCCTCCGTCATCCTCGCCGCAGGCGTGGATCCACGGCGCGTCACGCTGGTTCGTAATTGTCACGTTGCAGGAGTGGCATCCGTCATCCTCGCCGCAGGCGTGGATCCACGGCGCGTCACACTAGTTCGTAATCGTCACGTTGCAGGAGTAGCCTGTTGATTCCGTCCCCTCGCATCCCGACAGTCTACATTCTCGCAAGCCGACCGCGCGGGTCACTATACGTCGGGGTCACTTCAAATCTTGTCAAACGTGTCTGGCAGCATCGCGAAGGACTCGTCGGCGGATTCACGCGACGTTACGGGATAAAGCAACTGGTATGGTTCGAGCAGCACGCTTCAATGCCAGGTGCGATTGCCCGTGAGAAAGCGTTGAAACAGTGGTCGCGGCGGCCAAGGTCGCCCTTGTGACTGCGGTGAATCCGGGTTGGTATGACCGCTGGACGGACATAACGGCGCGTGGGGGCGGATAGGAGAGTTGCGTTGGTGGTCCCGAGTCGGGTACTCCTGCATCGTGACGGTCAGTGTTCTAACGACGCGCCGTGGGTCCACGCCTGCGGCGAGGACGACGGGGGATCTCGCACGGTGACGGTCAACGGCTCGGCGCCCAGGCGCTCCGTTTGGCCGCAGCAAAGATTCTGTCCACCTGTCGCAGGTGATGATCGAAATGCTCCAACAGAAAACTTGCCGTCGCGTGCGAAGCAATGCGGCCAACCAGCGGATGCGTGAAGCCGACTGTGTCGAAAGTCTCGCTTTCCACGAACTCGCTCCACCGGAGGTTCGACGCGATGAGATGTGAGCTCGCATCGTTCCACGTGGTGCCGTCGCGAGGGACCACAGCACGCACCGGCGTGGGGAAACGAACCGGCGAGCGCAGAACCGCTGTAAGAGCAGCCAACTTCATTCGATGCACGACTGATGGCGCCAGCGCTGGAGGACGCGCGACACGAAGCATCCCGTTCGCGACGAGTGAAAGATGTTCCACCACTTCTGTCAGCGACCACGCACCAGGCGAAGGCTTCCACGTTCGCCGATCCAGCTCCGTGTCACGCTCGATACGGTCGATCAGCTCGTTTCCGCGCCTGGTCAGTTCCCGCACATGCACCCGCGCGGCTGCGCGATTTTCGGTTGCGTCCAAGCGTTCAGTTCCCCGGATGTCTGCGGTATCTGCCCGTAGTCGTACGTCTATCGCTCCGCTTCATGATACCCTAGCTGTGCGGAAAGCGCTCGCGCAGCGTGTACCACGGACTGCGCGCACATGTCGAGCCGGTCCTCCGGCACTCGCGATACCGGTGCGCCAACGGAGAGCGCTCCCACCACCTTGCCCGTGTGGTCCCGGACCGGCGCGGCGACGGCCGCGAGATCGTCCTCCAGCTCCGCCCAAGCGACGGAATACCCTTTCCTCCGTACTTCACCCAGCTGCACGAGCAGGTCATCCATTCGTGTAACCGTGCGCGCCGTCAGTCGCGGGAGCTCGCCCGGAATCAGGCGCCGCAATTGCGCGGCGGTCTTCCACGCGAGCAGCGCCTTTCCGGACGCAGTCGCGTAACTCGGCAACCTTCGTCCCACCCATCCCGTGTGCATGATCGGCCGCGCACTCTCCACCGCGGCCACGTTCATCACTTCGGCGCCCACCAGCACCGCGAGGTTCGAGGTCTCGCCAGTCGCAGACGCCAGCCACTCCAGTTCCGCGACGGCCAGCCGCTGCAGGCTGCTCGCATCACGCGCGAGCTCTCCCAGCACCGCGACACGGGTCGAGAGGCGGTAGCGTTGCGAGTCGGCATCGCGCTCGAGAAACCCCGCCTCCTGCATGGCGCTGAGCCATCTAGACACCGTCCCCTTGCCGACGCCGAGTTTTCGCGCCGCGTCCACGACGCCAATCTCGCGCAGCGACGGCGAGAACAGGTCCATCACCATCATGCACTTCTGAAGCACAATTCCTCCTCACGACCTCGCGATCCCGCGCCGCAGGCTTGCGCCAGGTCGGCCCGATTGCTATTATCCGATTCGCAGAAGCTACAACCGGGTTGCAAAAACTGCAACTATAGGAATGACCGACGTAAATATGGTGGAGAAGGAAGGCATTGCGCGGATCGGCGCAGTTCATCAGCCACGCATGGTTCGCGAAGGGCCAATGGTCGTCGGCCGCGTGACTCTTGACGGCCAGACGGTGACCCTTCGCCCAATGACCATGGACGATGTCGAGCAACTCTTCGAGGCCGGAAAAGCACCCGACATCTGGCGCCACACCGCAACCGCGCCGGTCCTCCAGGTCGAGGACATGACCGACTACGTTCGCGAAGCCCTCGGGGAAGAGGAGCGCGGTGAAAGTCTTCCCTTCGTGATCGTGCGGAGAGCCGATAATGCTATCACGGGTGCGACTCGGTTCTCCAACATCAGCAGAGCCGACCGGCGCCTTTCCATAGGCTGGAGCTGGCTCAACCCCACCGCTCATGGTACGGGGATCAATGGCGAGGCGAAGGCGCTGATGTTGCGGCAGGCATTCGATGCCTGGGGAGCGATTCGCGTCGAGATCCGCGCCGACGTCCGCAACTCCAGATCGCGAGCGGCAATCGAGGGGATCGGTGGTACGTGCGAAGGGATACTGCGCCAGCAGCTCATCGTGCGCGGACGAGTGCGTGACACGGCGCTCTACAGCATCGTTGACCTGGACTGGCGTGACCCGCTGCATCGCGCACACCGAAACGCTCTGCGTCACGGAATCAATCCGGCCGCCACGTCGCCACTCGACGCGGACCCTGTGACGATCAAGCCACGGTAGATTTCATCCTGCCGATGAATTCAGCCGACGCCTCTCTTCTCAACCGTGACGCAAGCCTCGGCGCCGTCGCCATACGTCGCGTCGAGAGCGAGCGAGAGTACGATGAGTGTGTCGCGATTCAGCGCGAGACCTGGGGCAGGAAGTTCAGCGAGACGGTCCCCGCGACAATACTGCGCATCGCGCAGGAAGTGGGCGGCGTCACCGCGGCCGCGTTCGACGCGAACGACGCCATGATCGGGTTCGTGTTCGGAATTTCCGGAATCAGGAATGGTGAGCTGGCCCATTGGTCCGACATGCTCGCAATCCGATCCGCAGCCCGCGACCGCGGTCTCGGCAAGCGCCTGAAATTCTATCAGCGCGAGCTTCTTCTCGCCGATGGCATCAAAAAAATGTACTGGACATTCGATCCGCTCGTCGCCCGAAACGCGTACGTGAATCTCCAGCAACTCGGCGCACGCGTCACGGAGTACCGCACGAACTACTACGGCGAGCATACCGGAAGTGTCATGCACGCCGGCATCGGCACTGACCGCTTCATCGTCGAATGGCGGCTGGATGAGCTGGTGAATACAGCGTGCGACGGAAGCAAGTGGGAATCGGCGCCGATCGTAATGCCCGGTGCGGGAGAAGGTTCATCGGCCATGGACCGCGTGCGAATTGCCGTCCCGGATGACGTCATCGCGATGCTAGACCATGATATCGCGACGGCTCGCCGCTGGCGCGAGGCAACACGGAATGCTTTCACGACGTATCTGGCCAACGGGTACACCGTTGCGGGATTCACGCGAGCGACCGGCTCGTGCCCGGCGACGTACCTCCTGGAACACTGACGCACAATAACCGAACAGCCCATGATCAGGATCAGGGAAATAACTCTCCACGAAATCCGGCTTCCTCTCAAGGAGCCATTCCGCATATCGTCAGGCCTGTGCACCGAGCGACGAATCATGCTGCTGCGCGTGAAGGATGCAGACGGTGTCGTCGTATGGAGCGAGTGCGTCGCGGGTGAATTTCCCAATTACGCATCCGAGACCATAGATACCGCGTGGATCGTGATATCCGAATACGTTGCGCCGCGCGTGTTCGGCGCCGAGTTCGAACAGGCCACGCATGTGCACCCTGCGCTCGAGGTCAACTTCCGCGGCCACAACATGGCGAAGGCCGCCGTGGAGATGGCCTCGTGGGCGCTCGTCGCCGAGCGAGACGGGATGCCGCTGGCGCGTCTGCTCGGTGGAACGAAGACCGAAATTCCCACTGGAATTTCGATCGGCATCCAGGAATCGCCGGAAGCGCTCGTGGCGAGAGTCGGTCGTGCACTCTCCGACGGTTACCGCAAGATCAAAATCAAGATCGGGCCAGGTCACGATCTTGAATATCTTCGGGCGGTGCGCGCCGCATACCCCGACGCTCCACTCATGGCCGACGCCAACAATGCATACACGCTCGCCGATGCGGATCATCTGAGGCAGCTGGACGATCTCAATCTTGTAATGATCGAGCAGCCGCTTGCGCACGATGACATCGTGCGGCACGCCGAGATCCAGCGCATTCTGAATACACCGGTGTGCCTGGACGAATCGATCACGAGCGTGGACCGCGCGGAGGACATGATAACGCTTAAGAGCGGACGGATTGTAAACATCAAGCCGGGACGGGTCGGCGGGTTGCAGCAGGCGCGCGCGATTCATGATCTATGCGCGAAGCACCACATACCCGTATGGTGCGGAGGCATGCTCGAGAGCGGAGTCGGTCGCTCGTACAACGTCGCGCTGGCTTCGCTTCCCAACTTCTCGATTCCCGGCGACCTGAGTCCGAGCAACAGATACTGGGAGCGCGACGTCGTCAGACCGGAATGGACGATGAGCAAGGATGGCATGATGCAGGTGCCGCTCGATCGTCCGGGTATCGGCGTGTCGGTTGACGAGAACCGCATTGACGATCTCACCGTGAGATCGCACACGCTTCGCGCGCAATAGGGAACAACCGAATGTCAACGTCCAGTCTGCCGTCAAATATCAAGGTGCCCACGGCGGTCGAATCGCTCTTTGCAGCGGACGCCGCTACCAGACTTTCCGCGCTGCGCCGAGACCTGCATCGGAATCCGGAACTGTCATGGAAGGAAGAGCGCACTGCGGAGCGGCTGATTGCCGCACTCGCGGAGTTCGGAATAACGGACGTTCGCCGAGTCGCCGGAACCGGTATAGTGGCTCGTGTGCCTGGGCGCGACTCCGCTGCGCCCGTAGTGGCGATCCGCGGCGACATCGACGCCCTGCCGATTATGGAGGATACGGACCTTGCCTTCGCGTCAGTGAATCCCGGCGTCATGCACGCGTGCGGGCATGACGTTCACGCGAGCTGGGCGGTCGCGGCGGCACATCTGCTCACGCACTCACCTGCGCGCGGCGACGTCCTCGTGATACTGCAGCCCGCTGAAGAAGTGGGTGAAGGCGCGCGGAGAATCATCGAAAGCGGCGCGCTCGATTCGGTGCGCGCGATCTTCGGCGGTCACGTGGACCGAAGGTTCGAAGTCGGACAGATCGTGGCGCAGGAAGGTGCGCTCGCCGCATCGTCCGATACCTTCCGCATCACGCTCACAGGCTCCGGCTCGCACGGAGCGCGCCCGCACGAGTCCGCGGATCCGATCGTCGGTGCCGGCGCGCTGATCGGCGCGCTTCAGACCATCGTGTCGCGGAGACTGGATCCCGCAAAGCCGGGTGTCGTCACCGTCGGAACGATCAATGGTGGAACCGCGGCGAACATCATCCCCGACTCGGTGCAGATGAGCGGAACGATCCGCGCCACGTCTCCCGACGCCCGCGAGCTGCTCGCGGGTGAAGTACGCCGCATGGCGGAGTCCATTGCGATCGCCTACGGTTTACGCGCCGCAGTAACGCTGAACGGTGGTACACCTCCCATCGTGAATCCCGCGAACACCGCGGGCTGGGCGGCGGAAGCCGTCACGCACGTACTCGGCGCTGGCGCACTCGTTCCTCTCGGCACGACCAACATGGGCGGCGAGGATTTCGCGGAATACATGCAGAACATTCCCGGCTGTTTCCTTCGCATCGGAGCGCGCGAGCCCGGCGGGCGCGTGATCGCGGCGCACCAGCCGTCGTACTATGCGTCCGAGGATGCGTTGTTCATCGGTGCGGCAGTGCTCGCGGAATGCGCGAGGGTTGCATCGGAGGCGCTGGCCGGAGCGTGAAGGGAGCGGAGAGCGCTTAATCCTCGCGCCCGCTTCTTCGTAGTCACCGCAGGTGGGGACCACGGTGCGTAATTGGAACATTGACCGTCACGTTGCGCGAGTAGCTGTCGTCATCCTCGCCGCTCGTCATCCTCGCCGCAGGCGTGGATCCACGGCGCGTCATTGGAACAATGACCGTCACGTTGCAGGAGTAGCTGTCGTCATCCTCGCCCTCCCCCCTCGTCATCACCCCTCGTCATCCTCGCCGCAGGCGTGGATCCACGGCGCGTATGACCGCGCTGATCCGTCACTTTGCAGGAGTCGCCCGCTCCCGACATGCGAAAAGACTGAGCGGTTCTCTGGCCACGCGATCCCCACGATGCAAACGATTCGGAGTCGTTGCGAAACAATCGATGTCGCGAGTTGCATTGTTTCCTGCGACGTGACGGTCAGGCTTCGAATGACGCGCCGTGGGTCCACGCCTTCGGCGATGACGACGACATCTCTCTAGTAATCCACCGGCCTCAGATACGATTCACCTATTGCCGTGGGACTCAGCATCGCCACGGTCGGCAGCTTTCGCTTCCAGTGCGTTGACCCGAGCCGTTTCCGCACGATCTCGACATCGCTATCCGAAAATCCGTGCGCGACAACGTCTGCCGGCGTATATCCCGTGAGCAGCCAGTTCAGTATCTCATCCGCCTTCGCGTACGAAATCCCGAAATCGCCCTCATCGGTCTGCCCCTGGATGAGATCCGCTGACGCGGGCTTGTTGATGATGACTTCGGGAACGCCGAGAAAGCGCGCAAGCTCCCAGACCTGCGTCTTGAACAGGTCGCCGAGCGGGTTGATCGGTGGCGAGTCATCGGCGTGCCAGGTGAAGTAGCCGAATAGACGCTCCGTCTTGTTGCCGGTGCCGACCGGAAGTGCGTGGTACTTCGCGGATAGATCAAACAGCGCGATCATCCGCATTCGCGCCATGACGTTCCCGCGTCGCGCCGAGTCGGCGTCGGGTTCATGCGTGAGGTAACCGTCAACGGCAGCCGAGATGTCGATCGTGCGCTCCGTGAGACCTGTCGTATCGATCACGAGCTTCGCATGCTCGAGAGATTGCGGGTTGCTTGTGCGGTAGGGCATGCGAACAGCAATAGTGTTCGCGGCTCCGAGTGCGCGCGCGCATAGAAAGCCCGTGACGGCCGAGTCCACGCCACCCGACATTCCGACTACCGCCTTCGTGAAATTGCGCCGTTTGAACTCCGCGCGCAGAAACGCGACGAGCCACTCCGTCACCAGCTCGCAGTCAAGCGCGAGGGGTGGAGGCGTGGTACCCGTGACGATTGGCTCGACGATCTTCACGGTCGCTACTCGTGCTTGCCGGCGCGCTCGAGCGAGCCGATCATGTGCGGCAGCATCGTGCGGAGATCTGCCAGCAGGGGCGACGACGCGCGTGCGCGGGTTATGTCATCCAGGTCGATCGTGATCGGAATCGCGGCCTCGTCCCAGAGTGGCGCCCGTGCGCGGATCTCGCCTTCGGGACCGGCGATGACCGATCCGCCCGGAAACGCCTTGCCGCCTTCATTGCCGGTAAGCTGAATCAGCGCGAAGAAAACTCCGTGCTCTTCAGCGCGGTCGCGCGCGAGCCGCTCCCATCGGTGCATGCTCGCGGGGCCACGCAGTTCCTCATCCGGTTGCGGCCATGCGCCGCGCGCGGGCGATGCGGACGGAACGAAGATTATCTGTGCGCCGTCGAGTGCCGCGGCCGTCGCGGTCACGGCGTGCCACGCGTCCTCGCAGATGAGAATGGCCGCGCGGCCCCATTTCGTATCGAAGGCGCGCACTTCCAGCCCGTGCTCGACGAAGCGTTCCTCATCGAACAAGCCGTACGTGGGAAGGAACATCTTCCGGTGTACGTGAACAACGACCGCGTCGTCGCCACCGACTGTCGCGTAGAGCGCGCTGTTGAAATAAGTGTTGTCGTGCAGTTCGTAGAAACCGGCGACGACATCGAGCTCGCCCGAGCAGTGAGCACGGAAGGCGTGGTTCAGGTCCGCCGCGAACGACTTGGCCGTCATCGCGACTTCGCGCACGCCGCCTTCCACGAAATAGCCGGTGAGCGCGGTCTCGGAGAACGCGACGACGTCGGGCCGGACCTTGGCGTTCACGAGCTCGCCGAACACTCGTTCGAGTCGCTTGATGTTGGCGGAAAAGTCGCCCTTCCGTGGCTGAAACTGGACGAGCGTGAGATTCACGGGGTGGGGCATCGGTGAAAGTTCACACAGAGGGGAGAGCGCGGGTAGGGATGCGACGAATCGGGCGCACTCGCTGCTGGTGAAAAGGGCGGCTTAGGCGGCGCGATTCCGGTGAACCAGAGTTCGAATCGTGGCTTCGCGCCGTGATCTTGGCTTCGGCTGCACGACTATGCGAACATCCTGCCCGAGCGCATTGAGGAAGCGGTAGAAACGCTCCATCGAGTATCCGGCAAGCCGGCCACGATGCAGGTTCGAGATGTCGGACTGCACGACGCCCAGAAGCGTGGCCGCTTGCGACTGCGTAAGGTTGCGCTCCTGAATCACGCGCGCAATCGCCCGGGCCAGCTCCGCCTTCGCCAGCCATTCATCGGCGTCGGGAAGATCGAGCACCTCGAAGATATTGTCGTTCGGTCCTACAGTGGTGCCGACCTCGGTTGCCGTCGGGTTATCCGCCGCCTTCCGTTGCGTCGTGCCTTTCTTGCGCATCGTCTCCTCCCCGTCTGGACGCATCCTGATAGTGATGCGAATGGTGCTGGCGGGCCAGCTTGTAGCGCGATCTCACGAGATCGATGTCCGCCCTGGGTGTGGTAATGGAATTCCTGGATTTCTTCTGGAAAACGTGCAGGACGTAAATGGCGGCCGGCAGACCCGGCGTATAGAACGCACGATAGGTGTTCGTATCATGATCTTCAATCAATTCCAGGATGCGGAATCCCTTGACTCCCTTCAACTGCTTCGCGCCGTCTGCGGTGTCGCCGTACTGCACATCCAGCAGCAAGCGGCCAACGGCGCCACGAACCGGCACTGGCAGGGACTGCAGATCCTTGAGACTGGAAGCAACAAAGTGAACGGGCTTTCGCACGCCGGATGAAGGCGTCACGGCAAAATATCGTAGAAGTACAATACAGAGTCAACTGCAGAGTGGTGAACGCGCTGGATGACGTGGCAACCGCACCGGGAAACAGCAATCGCAATGGGTGACATCCCTCAATGGTGTCGCTTCGGCACCTCATGCGGGAACCTGTATCCGCACGAGCCTGATCGCATCATTGCGTGCATGATCACAACGGCGACAGACCGGCGAAGGAACTGGTCTTGACCTCTTTCCTCGCACGTGCACGGATTGAGCTTCACCTGCAACTATGCCGATCCGACCACGGCCCGGATCTCGACCTTCAACAACAACGATCAGTTGCTGACGGTGGTATCGCCCAAGAACGACAGCACGTATGCGAGCTATCCCTACTTCTTACGAGCAGGATCTGGGCTACGATGGCGCCGGGAACCTGTTCATGACATTCAGCAAGGAGCAGGGCGCGATGAGCGGTGGTCTCATCTCGATGAACTCCCGATCGAACAAGTCGGGAAGCGCGTCTCTTGGAGTGGTGCCGTTCGCCACGAGTCTGAACTCGGAACTGGCCTTCGGCGGAGACGAGGTCAGGGATGCAAAATCGTTCGAGCTCACGGGGCCGATGGACCCGGTGTCAAATGTCCTCTCCGGTGCGAATACGGGGTCAACTCTTGCGCCGTGCGCGCTCCGATTGCGCCCGCGGTGTAACCGACGTGGAGAAAGCCGTCGTAATCGCTTCGCTGGAATCCAGGTTTCCGGCATTTCGATCCGTACATTCCGGCGAGCGTCCCAACTGCATTCGCGAGCCTCCCGTCGTCGTCCGACCCGTAATGGGAACGGCAAATCTCCATGTCATCTACGGGACAACGGTGACATCGAGTCCGCCCACCGCCCGCGCGAGACTAGCCGCAATGTGCGCAACACCAGGATGCTGGCCAAGCACCGACCACTCTCCCCCGAAGTTGGCGACGGAATAGTCGGACGACGACCACACGACACGTGGACCGACGATCGTGGCTCCGTCACTTCCCACGATTCTTGCCGCAACAGGCAGCAACTGACCGACGCGGATTGTGGCGGTCTGAGGCGTTACCTCAACTCCCTGCAAACGCGGTAGAACAATGACAGAATCGGCGCCCGTCACTCCGTTGAGCGTTGCAGAGATATGCGCGTTGCCTGGAGCGAGGCCGCGAGCATAGACGGAGGGCTGAATAGATATTACAGGTACAGCTGCCTCGATCCGAATGAGATCGGGGTTGCTAGTCTGCCACGCTACGGTTCGAATGGGCTGAGTAAATTCCCATCCATCACGACTGAATCCGCCGGCCTGAACCCGAAGCGTGTCGCCGACTTGCACGTAGGTGGGCCATGTATACACCACGACCTCACTTATTGGCGGCAGTGTTAGCGCGGGCGGCGATATGGCGTCTATTCCACCACATGCGGTCACAAGACACGTCACAGCCGCGAACACGCGCGCTCGCACGGCCGGGCCTCGCCTGCACAACCGCACGATGGGCCGTCGAACCACCACATCGAACCGAAGAACGTGCCGCAGGAGCCTCAAATGTCAGTCCTGATGACCATGGCAGCAGAATATGGCCCGAACGGCCTCGCGTTCAAGAGGGAGGCAAAGGATTCGGTGACCCTCGGCTGTGATCGAGGTCCAGGATCCTATTAGTGACCCACTTCTGGGTGCACGGCGCAGTACACTCAACCGACCCGCAGTCGCCCCTCGCTCACGAC